>NZ_JBGLYV010000230.1:0-994 GCF_047304225.1 Pseudomonas sp. Pseusp3
TGTCGGGGGCGGGGCTGTATACATTGAGATACGTAACCACGGGATTTTTCATCCAGTGCACAACCAGGGTGGGAGCGGGCTTGCTCGCGAATAGCGCCAGGTCAGTCAAATGGATGCTGCCTGACACTCCGCTATCGCGAGCAGGCTCGCTCCTACAGGGAATTTGCTATACATTTTCCGGCCGCCCATTGCATGGTGTAACCGCTTCATGTCTCTTGCGCTCGAACGTCTAGTCGCTGGCACGCCCATCCCTTTCGCCGGTAATCGTGTCACTGTCGTCAGCCCCGAACTGGCGCAGCGCTTCCAGCCCGGTGACCACCTGCTGGTGGAGCAGGTCAGCGGCGAGTTGCTGCTGATCCCGGTGGCGGACCAGCAAGCGGCCAGCGTCGCGATCGAGCGTGCCGAAGCGGCGTTTACCGCGCTGTCGGCCGTGTCTGATCAAGCGATCAGCGCCTTCTTCGACCTGTTTGCCCAGCGCCTGGAAACCCCTGAATGCTGGGCGTTGATCGAAGCCGCCAACCTGGCCGACATCGAACGGGCCAAGGCGCGCGGTCGCTCGACCACCCGGTTGCTCGCCGATGAGCGCATGCGTCGCGACATGATCGCCGGCCTGCGCGCCTGGCGTGATGCAGCGGCCAGCCGTGGCAAGGTGATCAGCTGTGTGGAGCACGATGGCTGGAAAGTCGAGCAAGTGGTCTCGCCGTTGGGCATCGTCGCGTTCGTCTTCGAAGGCCGGCCGAATGTGTTTGCCGATGCCGCCGGTGTGTTGCGCACCGGCAACACCGCTGTGCTGCGCATCGGCAGTGATGCGTTGGGCACGGCCCAGGCGATCGTCACCCATGCGCTGAACCCAGCGCTGAGCGATGCCGGCCTGCCGGCCGGTGCCGTGTCGCTGGTGGAAAGTGTCAACCACGCCGCCGGTTGGGCGATGTTCGCGGACCGGCGCCTGTCATTGGCGGTGGCCCGCGGTTCGGGTCGCGCCGTCAGCCAGTTG
>NZ_JBGLYV010000231.1:0-957 GCF_047304225.1 Pseudomonas sp. Pseusp3
GTGGGCGGAACTGGCGACGTAGGTCCAGGCACCGCCGGTGCCGATGGAGAACTGGCCGTAGCTGCCGGCGGTGTTGGACTGCGCCTGGAAGCTTTCCGGGCTGTCGATATCGCTAATGGTCAGGCTGCCGCCGGTGGTCAGCGGAGCATTGGTTTCGCTCAGCGTAACGCTGGCCGAGGACAGCACGGCGGCGTCGTTGCTGCCGGTGACGGTGATAGTCACCAGTTGGGTGTCGACGCCGCCGAGGCCGTCGCTGACCTGCACGCTGAACACTTCGTTGTGACTCTCGCCCGCCTGCAGCGACTGCACCGCGCTGGCGACACCGTCGCTGCCATTGGCCAGGGTGTAAGTCCACTGGCCGGTGTTGTCCACCGCGATCGAACCGTAGGTGCCCGTATCCGTACCGGCAATGCTCCAGGTCGCCGTGGCGTCATGGTCGATGTCGGCCGAGCTGAACTGGCCATTCACGCTGAGTTTGGTGTCTTCCTGCACCGCGCCGGCATCATTGCCCGTCGCGAAGCTGAGCACGGGCGCATCGTTGCTGCCGGTGACGGTGACGGTCACCAGCTGGGTGTCCACCCCGCCGAGGCCGTCGCTGACCTGCACGCTGAACACGTCATCATGGCTCTCGCCGGCCTGCAGCGACTGCACCGCGCTGGCGACACCGTCGCTGCCGTTGGCCAGGGTGTAAGTCCACTGGCCGGTGTGGTCCACCGCGATCGAGCCAAAGGTGCCGGTATTTGACCCGGCAATGCTCCAGGTCGCCGTGGCGTCGTGGTCGATGTCGGTCGAGCTGAACTGGCCATTCACGCTGAGTTTGGTGTCTTCCTGCACCGCGCCGGCCGCATTGCCCTCCGCGAAACTGAGCACTGGCGCGTCATTGCTGCCGGTGACGGTGACGGTCACCAGCTGGGTGTCCACCCCGCCGAGGCCGTCGCTGACCTGCACGCTGAACAC
>NZ_JBGLYV010000232.1:0-882 GCF_047304225.1 Pseudomonas sp. Pseusp3
GCTCGGCGCCCGCCAGCGCCAGCGCTTGCGCGCACGCATCGGCCTGGTCCATCAGGCGCCGCCACTGCCACCGCGGCAACGGGTGGTCACGGCGGTGCTGGCCGGAAAGCTGGGGCAATGGGGGTTCGCCAAAAGCCTGTTGAGCCTGCTGCATCCGGTGGATGTTCCAGGCGCGCGGGCGGCACTGCTCAAGCTGGACCTCAGTGACAAGCTGTTCGCCCAGTGCCAGCAATTGTCCGGTGGCCAACTGCAGCGCGTGGGCATTGCCCGCGTGCTGTACCAGGCCCCCGAAGTGCTGCTGGCCGATGAGCCGGTGTCGGCGATGGACCCCGTACTGGCCGGGCACACCCTGTCGATCCTCTGCCGCCACGCACGGGAACACAAGGTGACACTGGTCGCCAGCCTGCATGCCGTGGATCTGGCCCTGACGCACTTCTCGCGCATCATCGGCCTGCGCGACGGCCAGGTCCTGTTCGACCTGCCCGCCAGCGACGTCGACCACGCGCTGCTCGACAAGCTCTACGCCAACGAGCAACTGCAATCGCCGCCCGTCCCGGTGGTGCCCTTGAGTGTGCAGATTCCCCGATGCTGACGCGTGATAGGCGAGACCCGGCCACCCTGCCCCGTCTGTTGCTCAGTCTGTTGGCGCTTGCCCTGCTGTGGCCCGGCATCCACTTCAGCGAACTGGACCTGGGTGTGCTGCTCAAGGCCGACAGCCAGAGTGAGATGGGCCGTTTTGTTTCAGCCTTCTGGCCACCCGCCCATGGCGAAGAATTCCTCCAGTTGCTGTGGCAAGCCACGCTGCAGACACTGGCCATCGCCACCGCCGGCATGGCCCTGGCCTTGCTGCTGGCCAGCAGGCTGGCGGGCACGGCCAGCAGC
>NZ_JBGLYV010000233.1:0-824 GCF_047304225.1 Pseudomonas sp. Pseusp3
ATGTCGCGGCGATCATCAATGAGCTCGACCAACAGTTCCCCGGCGTGCCCGAACTCGGTGACGACATCGAGCAATTCATGGAGGTGGCCCGTGCGCAGCACTGGATCGAACTTGCCTGAGGCATCGGTGCAGGTGCCGCCCACACCTGAAGTCGGCCTGCCGCTGTGGCTGCTGGCCGAGCTGACCTATCGCTGTCCGCTGCAATGCCCCTACTGCTCCAATCCGCTGGATTTCGCCGAACAAGGCCAGGAGCTGAGCACCGAGCAATGGGTCAAGGTGTTCCGCGAAGCGCGGGAAATGGGTGCGGCGCAACTGGGCTTTTCCGGTGGCGAACCGCTGGTGCGCCAGGACCTCGCCGAACTGATTGCCGAAGCCCGCCAGCTGGGTTTCTACACCAACCTGATCACCTCCGGCATCGGCCTGACCGAGCAGAAAATCAGCGACTTCAAGAAGGCCGGCCTCGATCACATCCAGATCAGTTTCCAGGCCAGCGACGAGCAGGTGAACAACCTGCTGGCCGGATCGAAAAAAGCCTTTGCGCAGAAACTGGCAATGGCCCGGGCGGTGAAGGCCCACGGTTATCCGATGGTGCTGAATTTCGTCACCCATCGGCACAACATCGACCAGATCGACCGTATCATCGAGCTGTGCATCGCCCTTGAGGCGGACTTTGTCGAGCTCGCCACTTGCCAGTTCTACGGCTGGGCGCAGCTCAATCGCGTCGGGCTGTTGCCGACCAAGGAACAACTGGTGCGCGCCGAACGCATCACCAATGAATACCGCGCCAGACTGGAAGCCGAAGGGCATCCGTGCAAGCTGATTTT
>NZ_JBGLYV010000234.1:0-785 GCF_047304225.1 Pseudomonas sp. Pseusp3
GGGTATAGGCACTGGCTCGCGCCGTTACTGCTGGCGGCGGCAGTCGCGGTGCCGGCCGGCGTCCCCGGGCGCTGGATCGCCCTGTCGCCCTCCGAGTACAAGGAACTGAGCCAGACGCTGCGTATCAAGGATGCGCGCGCAATCGCCCAGACCTGGAGTCCGCTGGGCCTGATCACGGTCGTCGACAGCCCGACCATTCCCCTACGCTACGCGCCGGGCCTAAGCCTCAATGCGACACAGGAACCGCCCGCACAACTGGCCATCTTCACCGACGGCGACGGCCTTTCCGTGCTGAACCGCTATGACGGGCGCCGCGAGCCGCTCGCCTACCTGGACTACCTGACCTCGGCTCTGCCCTATCACCTGCTGCGGCAACCCCGCGTGCTGGTGCTGGGCAGCGGCGCCGGCGCCGATGTGCTGCAGGCGATCTACCACGGCGCCAGCGCGGTGGATGCCATCGAACTGAACCCGCAGGTGATCGATCTGGTCCAGCGCCGCTTCGCCGACTTCTCCGGCAAACCGTACAGCGCACCCAACGTCCGTGTGCTGATCGGCGAGGCGCGCGGCCTGGTGGCTTCGCGCAGCGAGCCTTACGACCTGGTCCAGATCGCCCTGCTGGACTCCTTCGGCACCGCCTCGGGCGGCCTGCATGCGCTGTCCGAAAACTACCTGTACACGGTGGATGCCTTCGCCGAGTACCTGCGCCATCTCGCGCCTGGCGGCCTGTTGGCCATCACCCGCTGGGTCACCCTGCCGCCGCGCGATGTTCCCAGGCTGCTGGCCAC
>NZ_JBGLYV010000235.1:0-751 GCF_047304225.1 Pseudomonas sp. Pseusp3
CTGTCGTTGACGTCGGTGACCGTGGTGGTGACCGGCGTTTTCACCGGGTTGATCGCTTCGAGGTTGCCACCCACTGCGTCCTTGATGGATTCGCTGACAGTGGTTGGCCCCTTGTAAACGTCATTGCCGACGGTGACTGGCAGGCTGCCGGAACTCTGGCCTTCGGCAATGGTGATCACCTTGCCGCTGTCGAGGGTCACGGTCACCGGACCGTTCTGCGCGGTGACCGGTTGGCCTTGGGCATCGGTCAGGGTCGCGGTGTAGGTGATGGTGCTGTTCTCGTCCACGCTCGGCGTCGCGGTCAGGGTCACGGTGGTGCTGTCGTTGACGTCGTTGACCGTGGTGGTCACCGGGGTTTTCACCGGGTTGATCGCTTCGAGGTTGCCGCCGGCCGCATCCTTGATGGATTCGCTGACGGTGGTTGGCCCCTTGTAAACGTCGTTGCCGACAGTGACCGGTAGGCTGCCGGAGCTCTGGCCGACGGCGATGGTGATCACCTTGCCGCTGTCGAGGGTCACGGTGACCGGACCGTTCTGCGCGGTGACCGGTTGGCCCTGGGCATCGGCCAGGGTCGCGGTGTAGGTGATGGTGCCGTTTTCGTCCACGCTCGGGGTGGCGGTCAGCGTTACCGTGGTGGTGTCGTTGACATCGGTGACCGTGGTTTCTACCGGGGCTTTCACCGGGTTGATCGCTTCCAGGTTGCCGCCGTCGGCCGATTTAATCGACTCAGTAACGGTGGTTGGACCTTTGT
>NZ_JBGLYV010000236.1:0-711 GCF_047304225.1 Pseudomonas sp. Pseusp3
GATTTGCATTCACTGCACACGACAGTGAGAATGCCGCCCTTCACTTCAAGCAAGGAGGCATCATGAGTTCTTTGACCGTTAACGCTTGCACAGCGCTATTCGCACTGGGGCTTGCTGGCGTGGCGCACGCCGCCAAACTCGAAGAGACCGCGCCCTATCCGAAGGCCGAGAGCGGGTTTACCCGCCAGGTGATTCACCTCGCGCCACAGCCCCGGGAAAACGACTTTCAGGTCGAGATCCTGGCCGGCAAAACAATGACCGTAGACTGCAACCACCCGCGTCTGGGCGGCATCCTCGAGGAGAAAAACCTCGAAGGTTGGGGCTACCCGTTCTATCGCCTGGAAAAAATCATTGGCCCGATGAGCACGCTGATGGCCTGCCCGGACGGCACGAGCAAACAGGATTTCGTACCGGTGGTCGGTGATGGCTTCCTGCTGCGCTACAACAGCAAGCTGCCGCTCGTGCTGTACGTACCCAAGGACATCGAAGTGCGCTACCGAATCTGGTCGGCGTCGGACAAGGTCGAGAAATCCATTCAGGAATGACCTGGCCATCGGGCGGACCCTCGCGGCGTCCGCTGGCGGCCTGCGCAAGCGTCATGCGGGTGCGCCGCGCCACCCCGGCCGCGCGGCCCCAATCCCCCCGCGGGGGCAATATATTTTTGGCACAGACTACGTTGGGGCCCGGGGGTGGCCCCCCGCCCCCCGGCCG
>NZ_JBGLYV010000237.1:0-675 GCF_047304225.1 Pseudomonas sp. Pseusp3
GGTCAGACGCGTTACGGATGAAGGGCGCATTGCGCCGAGACCACGCCCTGAAACCGGGCGTGGCGGTTTTCGTTTGCGTTAATGCCATTGAGCAAGCATGCGTAGATGTTGCCCGTGCGCGACCTCCTGGACGACAGGCGATAAACGCAGTTCGGCGCCCGGCAGGCACTGCGCTAAGCGAGCCAGCGAGCGCGGGGTCAAGGCGCCCAGGCGTGGGTAGCCGCCGATGGTCTGGCGGTCGTTGAGCAGGATGATCGGTTGGCCGTCCGGCGGCACCTGGATAGCCCCCAGGGGAATGCCCTCGGAGATCAGCGCTGTGCCTTGGTAGTGCAGGGCTGGGCCGAGTAGGCGCACGCCCATGCGATCGGCCCTCGAGTCGACTTGCCAGGGGCTATTGAAGGCATCGAATAGGCTCTGCCCGGCGAAATCGGCGATCTGCGCGCCAAGCACGGTCTCCAGGGGTTTGGCCGAGCTTAGGTCAGGGATCTGGGTCGCCTCCAGTTCCCGTGGTGCCGGGGGGGGGGCGGACCAGCCGAGCCGATCGCCCGCTGTCAGTGCCAGCCCCGAGCCGTTGAGGCCGCCCAGGCCTTCACGGCAGACGGTGGCCTTGCTGCCCATGACAGGCGTCGCATCGAAACCACCGGGGGCCGCCAGGTAGGCGCCCGCGCCCTGCAC
>NZ_JBGLYV010000238.1:0-655 GCF_047304225.1 Pseudomonas sp. Pseusp3
GCAGAGCGCCGGTTGGCGGCTTCCACGGCCGATGTCGGCGTGGCCACCGCGGACCTGTTTCCCCGGGTGAGTTTGAGCGGGTTCCTGGGGTTCACGGCGGGGCGTGGTTCGCAAATCGGCTCCAGTGCCGCCCGTGCCTGGAGCCTGGGGCCGAGCATCACCTGGGCCGCGTTTGACCTGGGCAGTGTGCGAGCGCGAATCCGTGGCGCAAACGCCGACGCCGAGGGGGCGTTGGCGACCTATGAGCAACAGGTACTGCTCGCACTGGAAGAGTCGGAAAATGCTTTCAGCGACTACGGCAAACGCCAGCAACGCCTGCTGTCGCTGATCAAGCAAAGCGAGTCGAGTCGCGCGGCGGCCGAACTGGCGGCGACGCAATACAAGGAAGGGGTGGTGGACTATCTGGTGTTGCTGGATGCACAACGTGAGCGGTTGAACGCCGAGGACGCCCAGGCACTGGGTGAAACCGACCAGTACCGGGCTATTGTCGCGATCTACAAATCCCTGGGCGGCGGTTGGGACAGCGGTGAAACCCGGCTAGCGAAAAACAACTGACTGACCCGTTGCTGTTGCTGTTGTTGTAGGAGCGAGCTTGCTCGCGATGGTCGTTAACGAAAACGCGGGCTTGCTGGCTAAGCGCGGCGCTCTTGAGTCC
>NZ_JBGLYV010000239.1:0-650 GCF_047304225.1 Pseudomonas sp. Pseusp3
GACCTCGACGAACTGGCGGTGTATGTCGCGGTGTCCCGTCGTCAGCTCGAACGCCTGTTCCAGAAGTACCTGCACTGTTCGCCGTCGCGTTACTACCTGAAACTGCGCCTGATCCGTGCGCGGCAGTTGCTCAAGCAAACGCCGATTTCGATCATCGAAGTGGCGTCGATCTGTGGTTTCGTGTCCACGCCGCACTTCTCCAAGTGCTACCGCGAGTACTTCGGCATTCCGCCGCGTGACGAACGCGTAGGGTCCAACACTACCCAGCAAGTGGCGATGATGCCGCTGCCGCAAGCGTTGGTGCTGTCGCCGTTGTCCGGGCCGTTGTCGGCGTTGGGCCAGGCACGTAACGAATCAACCTTCGCCAGCGTTCGTCTATAAATCTTCACCCTATCCTGCGAAAGCGTAACGCTCGCAGGATAGGGTAAGGCGCATTACTTTCATTGTTGCGTTGAAGCAGGACTAACTCGACAGCTTTGATCATGTCTTCGATGACTTCCCTGGTGCTACCGAAAAACATCCTGGCTTCGTTCAGGTAGAGCAGGGCGGGCGCAGCCGCTAGCCATCGAGCGCGGGTTAGTCGACGGCTTTGACCATGTCTTCGATGACCTTTTTAGCGTCGCCGAACACCATCATGGTTTTGTCCAGGT
>NZ_JBGLYV010000023.1:0-70592 GCF_047304225.1 Pseudomonas sp. Pseusp3
GCAGGCTGCCGTCGCGAAAGCCTGCGCAGTTCACGCAGTTGCAGTTCCACTGGGGAAAACCGCCGCCGGCGGCGGAACCTAGAATCTGGACAAACATGGGCGCTCCATCGTTTCAACGCTGAAAATAAAACGCCTCGGATAACCGAGGCGTTGTGCTGCACATCTGCCAAAGCAGAGATTAGCGGCTTGCGAAGTACATGGTGACTTCAAAGCCGATACGCAGGTCAGTGTAAGCAGGTTTGGTCCAGGCCATAAATCGAACTCCTTCAGTTAGGGTGGGATAGCGCTATCTATAGATATAGTCCACCTCAAGTCAGAGATGTTCCAGATAGTTAGGTTGCTATGTTACTCAAAATTTCAAAGAAATTGCCCGTGAAACTTTGAGAAAGCTCCTTGCAGCCCCGGTAATGATCATTTTGCCGCTTGCCATGGCTCACCCGGGCTGGCGGCACTGGCCAGGCAGCGCCAGCCGCCCTCGGCCTGATTCAGACGTCGGGCCATGGCCAGTAGAGCAGCCCGGTCGATTTGCACAATGGACTGGGGTAATTGCGTCAAATATTCCGACGAACGGCCGGCCAGCTTGCCCTGCCAGAGCAATTCGGCCGCTTGAGCGGTAGTGAGTGCGGTGCTGGAAAATTGATCCGCCAGAGCCTGGCGTTGAACGCTGAAGGTGCTGTCGTCGAGTGCCTGGATCAGGTCCGGCAATCGATTCAGGAATTGCTCGATGTGTTGCAGCAACTCCATCGGCACAACACTTGGCGATTGCACACCGAACAGCAGCCCGGTCTGCCCGTGGATCTGCCGCAGGGCGCTGAACACCGCATAACCCAATTGCAATTCCACCCGCAGGCGCTGGTAGAACGGCGTCTGGGAGAGGTGCGCGAGCAAACGCCACGCGGCTTCGTCGGCTATCGCCTGGGTGGCTGTCGGACAGAACAGCAGCAGCGCGTGCTCGCTGGAGGCGGTATCGACATGGCTCCACAGACGTTGTGAATGGATCGAAGCGGGTGGCGTCAGTTGATTGTCCGGCGTGCCGGGTACACGGCTCAAGGCCAGGCTCATGGCCGCTTGAGTCTGAGCTGATAACCCGATGGCCAGCCCGTCCCATCGCGCACTCGACCAGAGCTGCTGCAGGTTATCCGAGTTTGCGGAGTGCTCAAGGCTGTGATCGGGCAATGCCTTGAGCAGTTGCCGAATCGGTATTAGCGCCACGCTCGTCGGTTCGGCTTGTGAGACAGCGGCATCAGGTTGTGTCAGTTCTTTCAGCGCATGCTCCAGGACGCTGGGCATCGGCTCTTGTAGGCCGTTCAACTTCAGCAGCCATTCGTTGCCCGACGCACTGAAGGCAAAATCCACACCGGCCTGGCGCGCGTCTTCGCGCAACGGTTGCAGGTTGTTTTCCAGCCGTGATTGAAGGTAGCTGCCGGGAGTCGAGTCCAGTCGCCAGCGCAGATAAATCGCACCTTCAGCACCGTTGTCCGGCCATGCCTGGCTGAATTGCATCGGCGAGCGTTCACGGCGGCTGCGCGAACGGTCCTGGGCAAATGTGCGCAGGCCGCGGTGGGCACTGGTCTGGCCACGAATCAATCCGGCGTTGGGTGTCGGTGCTTCGGAGCGCAAGAACGGGTTGGGTGTCGGCAATTGCCATGGGCCGCTGAAGTTATCCACAGCGCCGATTTGTTTGAGGATCGGTTTGAGGGCTGTAACACCCGGCTCGGACAAGCCGACTTCGCGTTGTTCGCTGTCCAGTCGGGCCAGTTGCAAGGCGCTGCTGACTTGCTGCTGGCGCTGGAGCAGGGTGGCGTACTCTTCGCGCAATGGGCGCCAGTCTTGCTCGGCAAAGAAGCCAAGCCAGTCCATCAGGCGTTCGCGGATGCCCGTTACCGGGGACGCGGCGGGCAGGGTGAATTCGAAATGCAGCAAGGCCTGACCGGCGAATTGGTAAAGCGGCTCGGCCTTCAGGTTATCGGCCAGCCCGCGTTCGCGCAGGTCCGCCAACAAGCCGCCGGGTTTTGCCATGTTCAGCCAATGGCACAGGAACGCCAGCGCTTCGGCAGAGAAGTCGGGCAGGGCTTCAAGGGCAAACAGCAGATCCAGGCGTCGTTCGCCAGCCTGTTGATAACTGTTGGCCAAGGCATCCATCAGCGGCACTGGGGGCTGTTGAATGGCTGTTTCGCCTTTGGCAATGACGTTGCCAAAGGCTTCGGCCATAGCCTTCAATTCATCGAGGCTCTGCGGCCCGACCAGGCTCAAGGTCATTTGCCCGGTCTGGTAAAACCGCTGATAAAAGTCCTGCAACGCCTGCTGAAACTCGGGTTGCTGCAGCGGCAGACTGTCACGATTGCCGGCATGAAATCCCCGCAATGGATGAGCCTCGCCAAGCCCGCTGAACAAAGCAGACTGTTGCTGTGCTGCGGCATCCTGCGACCAGGCGACAAATTCCGCCTGCAACACTTCCCGTTCCCGCTGCTGGTCGTCCGGATTCATACGCGGATGGGCGAGCATGTCTGACAGACGCTCCAGCCCACCGGCAAATGCTTTGGGTGGCAGTTCGAAAAAGTAGTCCGTGGTGCGTTCGCTGGTCCGCGCATTCACTTGCCCGCCATGACTCTGGACGTAGGCCATCAACCCTTGCCCTGCGGGAAAACGCTCAGTCCCCAGAAACAGCAGATGCTCAAGAAAATGCGCAAGGCCGGGCCACGCCAGCGGCACATCATGGCTGCCCGCAGCGACCCGCAACGCTGCTGCGCAGCGCTTCAGATTCGGGGCATGACGCAGGGTCACCCGCAGGCCATTGGCCAGGGTTTCCATAGGGGGGCGAGGGTGATTCAGCGCGGGCATGGGCACTTCCAGAACAGTGAAGTGCCAATGCTAGCGGATTAGAGTGGTTTAGCGCTTGTTCAGGTCGCCGTAAAGCTCAGGGCGGCGATCGAGGAAGTAACGATTGGCGGCGCGGGAGTCGAGCATCAACTGCCGATTCAGCTCGCCGACGATCAATGCTTCATCCAGCCCGGCCTGAGCGATACGGCTGCCATCCGGCGCAGCGATGCTGCTCTGGCCGCAGTAGTGGATGTCGCCTTCGTGGCCGCAGTAGTTGGCGTAAGCCACATAGCATTGGTTTTCGAAGGCGCGGGAGCGCACGGTGACATCGGCGACGAAATCGAACGGAATCATG
The DNA here is from genome assembly GCF_047304225.1 of Pseudomonas sp. Pseusp3. NCBI lineage: Bacteria > Pseudomonadati > Pseudomonadota > Gammaproteobacteria > Pseudomonadales > Pseudomonadaceae > Pseudomonas > Pseudomonas sp. Pseusp3. The sequence continues at coordinate 3,176 of NZ_JBGLYV010000023.1, forward strand.
TTCGCGGTCGGCACCAGGATCAGCTCGGCACCGGCCAGGGCCAGGCGCCGGGCGTTTTCCGGAAATTCCAGGTCGTAGCAGATCAGGAAACCGAGCTTCCAGCCGTTGAGCTCAACGATGGGAAACTCGTCCGCTCCGGCGCTGAACATCGAGTGATCGAGATCGCCAAACAAGTGCGTTTTGCGGTAGTTGCACACGCGCTCGCCATGGGCGTCGATCAGTTGCACGGCGTTGTAGATCTGCCCCTCGGCGGTGCGCTCGGGATAGCCATACAAAATGGCGATCCCGGCAGTCTTGGCAATGCGCGCGATCTGCTGCGCCGACTCACCGTTGTACACCTCCGCAAGCACACTGACGGCATCGACGCCGATGTTGTAGCCGGTCAGGAACATCTCCGGCAGCACCAGCAGGTCCGCACCTTTGGCTTCCTGTGCAAGCTGCTGCATGCGTTGCAGGTTGCCGGCGACGTCCAGAGGCAGCGGCGGACATTGGTAAAGGGCTACGCGCATTTCGGATTCCTCTTACTCGGGCAGGGCGATCGGACCGATCTCGTTGAACACATCTCCTGGACCCGGATTTTCGGCGTGAGTTGCACCGCCGAAGTGTTTCATGATGCCCCACACCGCGTTGAGCGACGTCTGCACCGCGCCCTCAACCCAGGCCGGCGTCCACGAAACGTCGTCGCCGGCAATGAAGATCCCGCGCTGCTCGGGCGGCATGTCATCCTGCATGAAGTGCGCGTACATGCGCTGGTTGTAGCGGTAGTGGCCGGGCAGGGCGCCTTTGAATGCACCAAGGAAATGCGGGTCGGCTTCCCAGGACACGGTAATCGGATCGCCGATGATCCGCGCGGCGATGTCGACTTTCGGGTAGATCTTTTTCAGTGCATCCAGCGCCAGCTTCACGCGTTTTTCCACTGGGTGCGGGAGCATTTTCAGCGCGTCGCTCATCCACGAGTACGACAGGCAAATCACCCCCGGCTTGTCGTCACCGTTGTCGAACAGGTAGGTGCCGCGGGTCAGGCGATCGGTGAGGGTCATGCTCATCAGGTCGCGGCCGGTTTCCGGGTCCTTGTCCTTCCAGAACGGGCGGTCGACCATCACGAAGGTTTTCGACGACTGCATGTAGCGGGTGCGGTCCAGGGCCATCCACATCTTTTGCGAGAACAGGGTTTCGTCGCATTCGATCTGGGTGGTCAGCAGCCAGCTTTGGCAGGTGGTCAGCACCGCGGCGTATTCGCGGGTGTCGCCGTTGTTGTCGGTGACCGCAAAGCGGCCATCCGGCGCGTGGGCGATTTTCTTCACCCCGGAGCGTGGAGCGCCATTGTGCAGCGACTTGAGGCTGGTGCCTTGCGGCCAATGCACGCAGCGCTCCGGTACATGGCGCCAGATGCCTTGCGGGACTTGTTCCACGCCACCGACCACCAAATGCTGGTGATCGTCACAGTTGGTCATCACTACGCGGAAGATTTCCAGCATCGAGTTCGGGAAATCGGAGTCCCAGCCGCCTGTGCCGAAGCCGACCTGACCGAACACTTCGCGGTGATGGAACGACAACTTCGCGAAGGCTTTGGAGGTGGCGACGAAATCGTAGAAGGTGCGGTCGTCCCACAGCGGAACGAGGGTGTTCCACAGCTCCTTGAGGCGTGGCACATCGCGGTCGCGGATTGCTTGCTGGATATCAGAGAATTGTGAACCGGCCTCCAGGGCGTCGGCCCAGGCGTCAGCCACTTCCTGAAAGAGTGCAGGAAGATCCGCCAGTTTTTGTGCGTAATGGGTTTTGCCTTCCAGATCGATGACGGTGCTGCCGGAAGCAGGTGTCAGCGGGTTGGGGAAGGGTTTGGTCTCAAGACCCAGCTTGTCGACGTAGTGATAGAACGCGGTGGACGACACCGGAAAACGCATGCCACCCAACTCCGCGACAATGCCATCGGTGCCGTTGAACGCTTGGGAGCGCAGGCGGCCGCCCAGCTTCGAGGCCTCATAGACCACCGGTTTCAGGCCAAGCTTCATCAGTTCGTATGCGGCCACCAGCCCCGCGATACCGGCGCCGACAATCGCCACTTCGGCGCCGTGATTGTGCTCGGGAATGCTGCCCAGGCCGACCGGGTGTTCGATCCAGTCGTCGAAGGCGAAGGGAAAGTCCGGGCCGAAAATGGTGACTGGTTTTTTACCGTCTGCAGGATGGCGATTGTTCTTGTTCATGGCTGACCTTGCTGGCGACCCGACGCGGAATGCGCATCTGAGTATAGGAAAAGATGCCAGCCATTCTAGAGAGCACAGAACACGTTAATAAGACGCAAAGTGTCGTCGTTTTGCCATTTTACTGGTCAATATGACTATATTGGTGTGCACACTGTCCAGTGTGGGAGTATTCAAACCGGCTGCCCCCGATCAATCTTGCTGCTCAAGATGATCGACGTCGTGGTCTTCTCCACCCCATCCACACTGCCAATCTGATCCAGCAACTGATCCAGCTGCTCCGGCGAGTCAGTGCGCAACCACGCCACATAATCAAATTCGCCACTCACCGCACACAGCTGCTGCACCTGCGCCATCGCGCTCAGGCGTCGCAACACCTCCCTGCCGGAACGCGGTTGCACAGTGATCCCGACATACGCCTGCAACCCGCCATCCACCACCCGCTGCCCGAGGCGCACGCCGTAACCGGTGATCACTTTGGCCTTTTCCAGCCGAGCCAGGCGCGAGGTGACCGTGGTGCGAGCGATGCCCAGATGCCGGGCAAGCATGGCCACGCTCTCGCGGGCGTTGATCTGCAGGGCGGCAATCAATTGGCGGTCGATTTCATCGAGAACGGGGGGGCGAGTGTCAGGCAAAGGGTTATCTCCAGCGGTATGGATCAGTGCGCAAGCATGTTACAGGCAGATTCTGTACGACGCTCGCGACGGATCCCGGATCTAGTCTGAGTACCGTTCATGCCATTTCTGCCTGCGACAAATTGCCATAAGTAACTAGTTAGTACATTATTCGCGCCTTGTCACAAATGGGGAAAATTTCCGACATGAACAATTCTGGGGCTGCCGCCGGCAGCAAATGGTTGCTGGCGGGGCTGGGTGTGCTGATTGCACTGATCGGGCTCGGCCTGGCCGGTGGCGGTGGCTATCTGATCGCGCTCGGCGGCAGCTGGTATTTCCTGCTGATGGGCCTGGCGATGCTGGTGTCCGGGTTGATGATCGCCCGGCGCAAACCGCTCGGTGCATGGCTGTATGGTGTGGCGCTGATCCTCACGGCGATCTGGGCGGTATGGGATGCTGGTCTCGAATACTGGCCGCTGGTCTCGCGGGTACTGACATTCGCCGTGATCGGTCTGGTTGTGGCGCTGATCTATCCGACCCTGGTCCGCGCCTCGGGTGCGACCGGCGGGCGTGGTGCTTACGGTCTGGCCGGCATTCTGGGTGTGGGAGTCGTTGCGACGATGGCCTATATGTTCGTCCCGACCCACGTGGTCAAGGCTGTCGTTGAGCCTGCGGTAACGCCGGTCGCGCCGGGCACCGAGCAGAAAGACTGGGCTCACTGGGGCAACACCACCGCCGGTAATCGCTTTGCCGCGCTGGACCAGATCAACAAAGGCAACATCGACAAGTTACATGTCGCCTGGACCTTCCGCACCGGCGACATTCCGCAAAGCACCGGCGCCGGTGCCGAAGACCAGAACACCCCGCTGCAAATCGGCGACACGGTCTACACCTGCACCGCCTACGGCAAAGTCTTCGCCCTGGATGCCGACACCGGCGCCCAGCGCTGGAAGTTCGACCCGCAAGGCACCGCGCCCAACTGGCAGCGTTGCCGTGGCCTGGGCTACTCCGAAACCCCGGCTTCTTCGGACAATCAGCCAACTGCCTGTACGAAGCGTCTGTTTCTGCCGACCGGCGATGCGCGCCTGATCGCCATCAATGCCGACACCGGCAAACCCTGTGAAGAGTTCGGCAACAAAGGCACCGTCGACCTGACCACCGATATGGGCGAAGTGAAGCCCGGTTACTACCAGCAGACCTCGACCCCGTTGGTCGCAGGGGATGTGGTGATCGTCGGTGGCCGCGTGGCCGACAACTACTCCACTGGCGAGCCGCCGGGCGTAGTTCGTGCCTACGACGTGCGCAGCGGTGAGCTGGTATGGGCATGGGATCCGGGCAATCCGAACACCACCAAACGTCCGCCGGAGGGTGAGACCTACACCCGTGGCACGCCGAACGTCTGGTCGGCCATGTCCTACGACGCCAGACTCGGTCTGGTGTACCTGCCGACCGGCAACGCGACGCCAGACTTCTTCGGCGGCCAACGTACCGGGTTCGACGACAAGTGGAACTCGTCCATCGTCGCCATCGACGTAAAAACCGGCCAGGTACGCTGGCACTTCCAGACCACCCACCACGACCTGTGGGACTTTGACCTGCCGGCGCAACCGCTGCTGTACGACGTGCCGGACGACAAGGGCGGCACCCAGCCAGCCTTGGCACAAGTCACCAAGCAGGGTGAGATCTTCCTGCTCAACCGCGAGACCGGCGTGCCGATTGCCCGCGTCGAGGAACGCCCGGTGCCGCAAGGCAAGGTCCCCGGCGAGCGCTATTCGCCCACCCAGCCGTTCTCGGTCGACATGCCGTCAATCGGCAACAAGACCCTGACCGAATCCGACATGTGGGGCGCCACACCGTTCGACCAGTTGATGTGCCGCATCCAGTTCAAGGGCATGCGCCACGAGGGTGTCTATACCCCGCCGGGCATGGACCGCGCCCTGCAATTCCCGGGTTCGCTGGGCGGCATGAACTGGGGCAGCGTCTCGGTCGATCCGAACACCAACTACATGTTCGTCAACGACATGCGCCTGGGGCTGGCCAACTACATGATCCCGCGCGACAAGATCGGCGCCGGGGCCAGCGGCATCGAAATGGGCGTGGTACCGCAGGAAGGCACGCCATTCGGCGCCATGCGCGAGCGTTTCCTCTCGGCGGTCGGCATTCCGTGCCAGAAACCACCGTTCGGCACCATGTCGGCCATCGACCTCAAGACCCACAAGCTGATGTGGCAGGTGCCAGTCGGCACCGTGCAGGACACCGGCCCGCTGGGCATCCGCATGCACTTGCAGATCCCGATCGGCATGCCGACCCTCGGCGCGTCACTCGCCACCCAGTCGGGCCTGCTGTTCTTCGCCGGCACCCAGGACTTCTACCTGCGCGCCTTCGATACCGGCAACGGCAACGAAATCTGGAAGTCGCGCCTGCCGGTGGGCAGCCAGTCCGGGCCGATGACATACGTTTCGCCGAAAACCGGCAAGCAGTACATCCTGCTGACGGTAGGCGGTGCGCGTCAGTCGACTGATCGTGGGGATTATGTGATTGCCTATGCTTTGCCTGATTAAGACTCTGCGACTGCTGTAGGAGCGAGCTTGCTCGCGATGGACGTTAACGATAATGCGTACTTGCTGAATAAACGCGTCGTACTTGAGTTCATCGCGAGCTCGCTCCTACAGAGGCTGCCTGATGCCTTGACTGATCAGCCTTACGCCGTAGCGCGGCTTTTTGTAAGGCATCGACTAGGATTGAGGCAGTCGAGGTGCGAGGTGAAAGACATGGCCACAAAGCTACCTGCCGCTGTACGGGACCGCGCCCTGCAGATCGCCCATCACGAAATGGGCCACTACGTCGTGGCCCGCGCCCTGGGCTTTGCCACGGGCGGGGTGACCCTGACGGTGACCATGGATTTGCGGCACCAGGGTGGAGCCTGCATTACGCTGGTGCGCCCGATTTCGTCGATAGAAGCCATGAAAGAGCATCTGGAAGCCCGGATGATGGTGCTCCTGGCTGGTGCAATGGCGCAGACACTGCCTTCGCAGCCCTCAGCCGGAAAACGCGTCGACAAGCCGAGAGCCACAGCCATCCTCAAAGGCGAGCAGGGGGCGGAACAGGACTACGCAAAAATCAGGGAGCTTCAGTATCTGTTGCGCAACATCGCCTACCCGGATACGGATCCCGTGTCGTCGGGCAGCATCACGACCGAGATGAAAGCGATCAATGATCGCCTGTGGATGCGGACGCAGGAAATCGTCGAGGCGCTCTCCGAGACCATTACTGAACTGGGAGAGACGCTGGTAGACCGCATGGTCCTCGTGGAGCAATGGGGCAGACCGGCGGACACCTATGAGGTCGTATTGACGCGTGAAATGCTTGAACGGTTGAATCCCCTGTAGGAGCGAGCTCGCTCGCGAAGGTCGTGAACGATCACGCGTAAAGCCAGATTCCCAGCGGTGTCCTTGGGTTTTTCGCGAGCAAGCTCGCTCCTACAGGTTCCTTCGCTGACTGGCAGAACTCTTTTTCGGCGTTTTCAATGCTGCTGCAATTACACGTTGCTCAGTCAGGTGGCTTCTTGTTGCGTTCCAACTGAACGTCGCGTCAACACCTTCACCACATCATCAATCACCGCTTTGCTCATCGTCGTCAGGTAGTGCGCAGCCCAGGCGTGTCGGTCGGAGTCTTGGGCGTAGGCGGCGTCCACGGTCAGGGACTTGGCGAGGAATAGCAGGTCGGAGGCTTGGGTCAAGGCGTCGGCGATGGGGACGTCGCGGCAGACGTGGAACAGGGGTTGATTCGAGAGATACAGGAAGGGCGTGAAGCCGACGGTTTTTAGTTCTGAAGTTGTGGAGGTGGTCATGTTCAAACTCCTAATTTTTTAAGGAGCTGTCACATTCGTTTCCAAGCGAATGGGTGGCAGCTGCGCGCAGGTTGGAAAACCGGGAAACTAGGAAACCGGCACGCCCGAGGGCGTCCCACGCACAGCCGCCATATCTCGAGATTGAGGTAGGCAAACTGTTGCGTCTAATTTCGTCGGGTTTCCAAGCCCGATCACTGAATGGTCAGCGACGTCCGGAGACTATCCCGTCGAAGAAAGGCGCAACAAGGCGGTAAAGTGCCCAACCGCAAGATTCGGAGTTTGCCTACAAGGTCGTTCGGCGTCATCCGATAAAACGACACCTTAAGTAAACGAAACTAAACGCCAGACGAAAAAAAGCCGCGTAAGAACGCGGCTTTCTTGTTTGGTGGGCCCACACGGACTTGAACCGTGGACCAAAGGATTATGAGTCCTCTGCTCTAACCAACTGAGCTATAGGCCCTCAGTAGGCCGCGGATTATAGCGACGGTTTCGCGACTGTGCCATCCGAAAAAGCCATTACGGTTGTACGAAGAAACGTCGCGGCATATTCGTCCGGGGGGAGTGGCGGGCTGACGATGTAGCCCTGGATTTGCTCGCAACCCGCGGCGGCGAGGAATTGCTGTTGCGCCTGGGTCTCGACGCCTTCGGCAATCACGGTGAATTGCATGCTGCGCCCGAGCGCGATGATGGCGCGTACGATAGCCGCATCGTGGGGATCGTCCGGCAGGCCGCGGACGAAGGATTGGTCGATCTTGAGGATGTCCAGTGGCAGTCGCTTGAGGTAACTCAGGGATGAGTAACCGGTGCCGAAGTCATCGATGGCCAGTTGCACCCCCAGATGTTTGAGTTGATGCAGTACTGCCAGCGCTTCTTCGGCCTGGCTCATGATGAAGTTTTCGGTGATTTCCAGTTGCAGGAAACCCGGGTTGAGGCGGTTGTCCTTGAGCAACTGTTCGATACGGCCCAGCAGGTTGGGTTGGCGCAATTGGGCGCCGGCAAGGTTGACTGAGAGCGGGCCGGGATTTTCGTACAGCCGGTGCCATTCGGCCATCTGCCGGCAGGCGGTTTCCAGGACCCAGTCGCCGATTTGCAGGATCATGCCGTTCTCTTCGGCCAGCGGGATGAAGTGTTCCGGTGGCACGTCGCCAAAGGTCGGATGGCGCCAGCGGATCAGGGCTTCGGCACCGACCAGGCTGTAGTCTTCGAGGCTGATTTTAGGTTGGTAGCACAGGTGCAACTCGTTGCGTTCGATGGCGCGGCGCAGTTCGTGTTCCAGTGCCACGCGTTCGCTGGCCTGGGCAGTGAGGTCTCGGGTGTAGCTTTCAACACGGTTGCGGCCCTTGGCCTTGGAGCTGTACATCGCGGCGTCGGCGTTCTTGATCAGTGTGGCAACGTCGCAGCCATCCTTCGGATAGAGGCTGGTGCCGATGCTGGCGCTGATGAAAAACTCGTGTTCACCGGCCTGGAACGGCGCGGCGAAACAATTGAGCAGCTTGGTGGCAATGTGGTCGGCATCGCTGGGTTGTTGCAGGCCCGGCAGCAGGATAATGAACTCGTCACCGCCCAGGCGCGCCACGGTATCGATGTCACGCAACTGCTCTTTGAGACGCACGGCAATGCCCTTGAGCAACAGGTCGCCGACCGGGTGGCCCAGGCTGTCATTGATGTGCTTGAAGCGGTCGAGGTCAAGGAACAGCACGGCACCCTGGCCACCATTTTCCTTTTGGCTATTGAGCGCGGTGAGCAAGCGGCTTTCAAACAAAGTGCGGTTGGGCAGGCCGGTCAGCGGATCGTGATGCGCTTGATAGTCGAGTTTGGCCTGGGCGTGTTTTAGGCTGGAAATATCGGCGAACACCGCAACAAAGTGGGTGATGAAATTTTCGCGGTTGCGTACGGCGCTGATGGTCAGCCAACTCGGGTAGAGCTCGCCGTTCTTGCGTCGGTTGGATATCTCGCCTTGCCAGTGACCCTCGGCAGTCAATTGATGCCACATGGCCGCGTAAAACGCACTGTCGTGCAGGCCCGAGGCGAGCAGGCGCGGCGTATGGCCCAGGGCTTCGCTCTCGCTGTAGCCGGTGATTTCAGTGAACGCACGATTGACCGCGCTGATGTGTTGCTGGGTATCGGTGATCAATACGCCTTCGGCGGTGCTCTCGAACACGGTGGCAGCCTGTTGCAGTTTTTCCTGCATCAGGTGTCGCTCGGTGATGTCCCGGGCGATGGTCAGCATGCAGTCGTCATCGCCAATCGGCAGTGGGCGACTGGACACTTCGCAGAGGCGGATCTGCCCGTCACTGCGGCGGATATGGCAGCTGAAGTCGCGGACGAAACCGTCCCGGTGCAACAGATCAAGCATCTGTTTGCGTTCGTTAAGGTTGACCCAGATGCCGAGCTCCAGCGCTGAACGATCCACCGACATCGCGCTGTTGAACCCGGTAATGCGGCTGAAGCCGTCGTTGACCTCCAGCAGCAAGCCATCGCTTTGTCGCGACAGCAGCAAGCCGTCGGGGGAGGCGTGGAAGGCTTTGGCGAATTTTTCTTCGGAGGTTTGCAGTTGTTGCTGGGTTTCCTTGAGCTGGGTGATGTCCCGCACCACGACCACCAGCGCCGATGTCATGTCGAGATTGAACGGTTCAGCTGAGATCAGGCCGGTAAACACGTGGCCATTGCTGCGACGAAAGGGCATTTCCAGGTTGCGGATGCTGCCGGCCTGCAAGCGTTGCAACAGGCCTGGCCCAACGCCGGGTATTCCCCAGATGTTCAGGTCGGTGGCGGTGTGGCCAATGACGTCCTCGGCCTTGAGGCCGATCTGTTCTTCGAACGCTTCGTTGACTTCCAGCAGGCAACCGTCGCTCAGGCGCGCGATCACCAGAATGTCCGGGCATTGCTGGAACACCGAAGCGAACTTCTGTTCTGACAGGCGCAGCGCTTCTTCGGTGCGCTTGGCGTCGGTGATGTCGATCATCAGCCCGCGCAACACCGGCTCATGTCCGTGTTCGATCAGGCTGACGATATCGCGCACCCAAAGACAGCGGCCGTCGGCGGTGATCACCCGGTAATCGAGGCGGTGATCGCGCCCGGCCAGTATTTCGTGGTCGCAGAAGTTCTGGGCGCGGGTCAGGTCGGCGGGGTGAATGATGTTGCGCCAGAAGCCCGGAATCAGCCAATGGGACAGGGGATAGCCGAGAAGGTCTTCGGCGTGGGGCGATACATAGCTGTAGGTGTAGTCGGTGACCTTTGCTTCCCAGGCGATGGCCGACAGGCTCTCCACCAGGCCTCGGTAGTGGTATTCGCTGCTGCGCAGTTCCTGTTCAAGATCGACCCGGCGGGCGATTTCCGAACTCAGGCGGCGGTTGATGCGGATAACCGACGCCAGCACGATGGTCAGCAGCAGCAATCCGGGCAGGCCATACATCAACAGGTCACTCCAGAACGTCCGATGATCGAGGACGTTGCCGACCCAATGCTCCTGAATGGCGCTGATTTCGGCGGGGCTCATGTCCGCCAGGACTTTGTCGAGAATACCGACGAGCATTGTATTGTTGCGAGGCACCGCCATGGCCAGTTGATAGCGATAGGGGGTTTCACCGCTGACATACAACCCATCGAGCTTGAGCTGGCGCAAGCTCCAGACGCTGGACGCCAGATCGCCCACCACGGCGTCCACTGCGTCGGTGGCCAGTGCCTGCAACGCTGAGCTGACGTTGGGCATCGCCACCAGGTTCAGGTCGGGGTGGTGGGTGCGCAGCAGTTCGTGGGGGGCGTAGTTTTCCACCACAGCGATTTTCAGGCCGTACAGTTCTTTCAGGTCATGTGGCTGGGGGCCCCCCACATGGGCCAGGATGACAATCGGAAAGTCCAGATAGGGACGGGTGAACGACAGGTATTTCTGGCGTTCCGGGGTCGACATGATGCCCGGCAGCAGGTCCAGCTTGCCCTTTTTGGCTTGTTCCAGGACGGCGGTCCAGCTCACCGGCTCGATGGGCGTGAGCCGGGTTGCCAGCCTTTTGCGGATGACCTCGATGTAATCCGCGGCAAGGCCCTGGTAGCGGCCTTCATCGTCGCGAAACTCGAAGGGCGGCCACGACGCATCGACACCCAGGCGCAAGTCCGGGTGAGCCGCCAGCCAGCTACGTTCATCGTCGGTTAGAGTCAGCGCGCCAGCCGTTGCGGTCCAGGTCATCAGCGACAGCAAAAAAAGCACGGTCGGCAGTCTGGGCATAACGGTCTCGTTATGGCTCTGGGGAATGTTTCGAGTGTAGACGGGCTACGGAGTGGAGGGGGAGGTGCTGAGATATTAATCTGCCATAAAACAAAACCCCCGGCCTGGGCCGGGGGGTCTGGTATCACTCGTCGAGGAAGGAGCGCAGATGCTCGCTTCTCGTCGGGTGGCGCAGCTTGCGCAACGCCTTGGCTTCAATCTGACGAATCCGCTCACGGGTCACGTCGAACTGTTTACCAACCTCTTCGAGAGTGTGGTCGGTATTCATGTCGATACCGAAACGCATGCGCAGTACCTTGGCTTCACGGGCAGTGAGGCCGGACAGCACTTCGCGAGTCGCTTCCTTGAGGCTCTCAACGGTTGCAACATCGATTGGCGACTGCATGGTCGAGTCTTCGATGAAGTCACCCAGATGGGAGTCTTCGTCATCACCGATCGGGGTTTCCATGGAGATCGGCTCTTTTGCGATCTTCAATACCTTGCGGATCTTGTCCTCAGGCATTTCCATGCGTTCGCCCAGCTCTTCCGGGGTCGGTTCGCGACCCATTTCCTGCAGCATCTGGCGGGAAATGCGGTTGAGCTTGTTGATCGTCTCGATCATGTGCACCGGAATACGGATGGTGCGGGCCTGGTCGGCGATCGAGCGAGTGATCGCCTGACGGATCCACCAGGTGGCATAAGTCGAGAATTTGTAGCCGCGACGGTATTCGAACTTGTCTACCGCTTTCATCAAGCCAATGTTGCCTTCCTGGATCAGATCGAGGAACTGCAGGCCACGGTTGGTGTACTTCTTGGCGATCGAGATCACCAGACGCAAGTTGGCTTCAACCATCTCTTTCTTCGCGCGGCGGGCCTTGGCCTCACCGATCGACATGCGACGGTTGATGTCCTTGATTTCGGCGATGGTCAAACCGGTTTCGGTTTCCAGCGCGGTCAGCTTCTGCTGGCAACGGATGATATCCGGCTGCAGGCGGCCAATGGCTTCAGCGTATTTGCCTTTGCCTTTGGCCAGGGCATCACTCCAGCTTTCGTCGACTTCGTTGCCCGGGAACTGGCGCAGGAAGTCCGCACGCGGCATGCGCGCATCACGAACGCAGAGCTGCATGATTGCGCGCTCTTGCTGACGCAGGCGATCCAGGGCACTGCGAACACGCTCGACCAGGGCTTCGAATTGCTTCGGCACCAGTTTGATCGGCATGAACAGATCGGCCAGGGCCAGCAACTCGGCAATCGCTGCCTTGTTGTGACGACCGTGCTTTTTCAGTGCCTTGCGGGTGATTTCCATCTGATCGGCCACGGCGCCAAAACGCTGGGCGGCGATGATCGGATCCGGACCGCTTTCGGCTTCTTCCTCGTCATCCGAGGCTTCACCGTCTTCGTCGTCGGAATCGTCATCCGCCTTGACGGCTTTCGCGTCAATCGGCGGCGGCACTTCTGCCGCAGGCGGCGCAATGCCGTCGTCCGGGTCGATATAACCGCTCAGGACGTCGGACAGGCGACCACCTTCGGTGGTGACGCGGGTGTACTCGGAGAGAATATGATCAACCGTGCCAGGGAAGTGCGCGATTGCGCTCATCACTTCACGGATGCCCTCTTCAATACGCTTGGCGATTTCGATTTCGCCTTCACGTGTGAGGAGCTCCACCGTACCCATTTCGCGCATGTACATGCGCACCGGGTCGGTAGTGCGACCAATGTCGGTCTCGACCGCAGCCAACGCTGCAGCGGCCTCTTCGGCTGCGGCTTCGTCGGTATCGGCGTCGGCCAGCATAAGGGAATCCTTATCTGGCGCAACCTCGAATACGTTGATCCCCATGTCATTGATCATGCGGATGATGTCTTCCACCTGTTCCGGATCTGAAATATCCTCCGGCAGGTGGTCGTTGACCTCCGCGTAAGTCAGGTAGCCCTGCTCACGACCAAGTGTGATCAACTCTTTGATACGAGACTGCTGTTGCGCTTTTCCGGACATAACACCCTATCCACTGAAGGTCTTGGCGGGCAAAAAACAAGCCGAGGATTATACCTGAGCTATGACCTCACGCGCCAGTTGAGGTCGGGTTTGATGCGGAAACATTGCGACTCAAGAGGTCGCGCAGTTGATTTTTCTCTTCGCTGGTCAATTCGCTTTGACGCGCTTTTCTAAGAAGTTGTTCCAGGTTTCGCTCGCGTTGGCGGGCTGACAAGCTAGTAATGGTGTCGAAAAACTGTTGTTCAAGGTTGTCTCCATCAATCAGCCACTCCTTTTCCGCCAGGGCTTTGAGCAGGCGGCCTTGTTCTGTGCCGTGCCAGCGCGCAATCAGCTGAATTGAGTTTAGCTTGGGATTCTTCTGCACGGCTTCGAGTAGCGCCACCAGCAATTGTGTGTTGGTGTGGTCCTCGGCGGCGAAGTGCCCGGCATCCTCGACTTTTTCGGCCAGTTGCGGGTGGTGCAGTAGCGTGCGCAAGGCGGCGAGGGTCGGCGGTTCTACGGCGGCGGGCACTCGTGGCGCGCGGGGTTGGTCGCGATCACCGCCCCGTTTGCCATTCTTGTCCCACGGTTTCTTGTCCCATTTCTTGCCTCCTGCACCGGGTTTCTTCGGCGTCCATTCCTGCTGCGGCACATACATTTCCTGTGCCTGCGGCTGATGATAGTCGCTGTAATCGGGCATTGCGTCGTAATCGATGCCCGGATCGTAGGCCGGCGGTGCTTCTTGCGGGGCGCTTTGTGCCAGCTGGCTCACCGCTTCGCCGCTCAGGCCGGTGATTTCACTCAAGCGCTGACGCATCAAGGTGCGCAGGTTGGCGCCCGGGACCTTGTCGATCAACGGCGCTGCGAGGGTAGCCATGTGGGCCTTGCCCTCAAGCGAGCGCGGGTCGGCTTCTTCTGTCAGTTGCTGGAAGAAGTAATCGGCCAAAGGCTGCGCGTGCTGGTTGATGCGTGCGCGGAAGGCATCGGTGCCTTCGGAGCGGACCAGGGTGTCCGGGTCTTCGCCCTCGGGCAGGAACAGAAAGCGTGCGCGACGACCGTCCTGCAAGCTCGAAAGTGTCGCCTCCAGCGCCCGCCATGCAGCATTGCGACCGGCCTGGTCGCCATCGAAGCAGAACAGCACGTTGGGTACGACGCGAAACAGCCGCTTGAGGTGTTCCTCGCTGGTGGCGGTGCCCAGGGTCGCGACGGCGTTGCGCAAGCCTTGCTGGGCCAGGGCAATGACGTCCATGTAGCCCTCGACGACGATGATTTCGTCGAGGTTGCGGTTGGTCTTGCGCGCTTCGTACAGGCCGTAGAGTTCCTGGCCTTTATGGAAAACCGTGGTTTCCGGGGAGTTCAGGTATTTCGGCTTGTCGTCGCCCAATACCCTGCCGCCAAAGGCGATGACGCGCCCGCGACTGTCGCGGATCGGGAACATTACGCGGTCACGGAAGCGGTCGTAACGTTTACCGCTTTCGGCGTTTTCGATCAGCAGGCCGGCATCGATCATGGCTTTTTGTTGCAGGGTATCGCTGCTCAAGTGCTTGAACAGGTTATCCCAGCCGGGCGGAGCAAAGCCGAGACCGAAGTCCCGGGCGATTTCGCCGGTCAGCCCGCGACCTTTCAGGTAATCCACGGCGGCCTTGCGCGATGGATGGCTTTTCAGGGCCTGGCGATAAAAGTCGGCAGCGGCGCTGAGTAGCGGATACAGCGGCGAATCGGTCGGCTGTCGCGGTTTGTGCGGCCGGCCGCTTTCTTCGCGGGGGATTTCCATGCCGGCGGCTTTGGCCAGTTCTTCGACGGCCTGGACGAAATCCAGGTTGTCGTGGTCCATGATGAAGCCGAGGGCATTGCCGCCAGCGCCGCAGCCGAAGCAGTAATAGAACTGCTTGTCGGGGCTGACGCTGAACGACGGAGTCTTTTCTTTGTGGAACGGGCAGCAGGCGGTGTGGTTCTTGCCGGCTTTTTTCAGTTGCAGGCGCGAGCTGACCACGTCGACGATGTCGGTGCGGTTCAGAAGGTCGTCAATGAAGCTCTGGGGAATTAGCCCGGCCATGGCGTTCTCGTCATCTGCGCTGAAAGGAACCCGAAACGTACGGCGACCGAACGCGGTCATTGTTTGAGGCGCGCAAAGTGTGCGGCTCGACCAGTGTCGTCTGCGTAATCGCTGTCGGGAAGTGTATCTGCCGAAAATCCACTGACGTTAATGCCAATCAGTATTCGACTGTTTGAATGTGTTGCGCTGAATCCGCTGTGGCCAATCATAGGCCCCGGATAGCTCATCATCTGGCACGCAAGCAGGTGCCTTGGGCTGATCGTCGTAAGAGGAATCAGTGGGTGTGCTCGTCAGTAGCCTTGAAAGGCTCGTCAGAAAAGACGTGCACCGCTGGCAAAAGAGCCAGGTCTGACGCGGTGAAGCAGATTTGTCTCGGTCGCGTCTGCGGCTTTGACAGTGAAGCATCAAGCGTTTTACGCAAATGCCATAAGCCCGGCTGAGGGCCGGGCTTGGCAGAAGCTTGCTACGATCGTCTGTGTATTAGTACAGACGAACGGCGCGGCGCTGTTCGCGCTGAACTTTCTTGGCGTGACGCTTGACAGCGGCTGCTGCTTTGCGCTTACGCTCAGAAGTTGGCTTCTCGTAAAATTCGCGGCTACGAACTTCAGCCAGTACACCGGCTTTTTCGCAGGAGCGCTTGAAACGACGCAGAGCTACGTCGAAGGGTTCGTTCTCTTTTACTTTGACGGCTGGCATCCAGAGCTACCTTCATTCATTACCGGGGTCAACATCCTCGCGGCAAAAGAGCACTTGAAGACGTCGGTTTTTAAGGGTTGCGGATGTTAACCCCTCATCGCTCGGAATGCAAAGCCTCTGATCGAAAACCGCTGGTCGGGGCATCACGCGACGACTATTATGCGCGCCTTCGAATTCAGCCTAAACAAGGCGCAAACCCATGCTAGTACTGGGATTAGAAACCTCCTGCGACGAAACCGGTGTCGCACTTTACGACAGTGAACGCGGCCTGCTGGCCGATGCGCTGTTCAGTCAGATCGACCTGCACCGCGCCTATGGCGGTGTGGTGCCGGAGCTGGCTTCGCGCGATCACGTCAAACGCATGCTGCCCTTGATTCGTCAGGTGTTGGCCGAGGCCGACTGCGTGCCGACCGAGATCGATGCGATCGCCTACACCGCTGGTCCTGGCCTGGTTGGCGCGTTGCTGGTAGGGGCTTCCTGTGCCCAGGCGCTGGCCTTTGCCTGGGGCATTCCGGCCCTTGGCGTGCATCACATGGAAGGCCACTTGCTGGCACCGATGCTGGAGTCGCAACCGCCGGAATTTCCGTTCGTCGCTTTGTTGGTCTCAGGTGGCCATACGCAACTGGTTCAGGTCGACGGAATCGGTCAGTACACACTCTTGGGCGAGACCCTGGATGACGCTGCCGGTGAAGCTTTCGACAAGACGGCCAAGATGATGGGCCTCAATTATCCGGGCGGACCGGAGATCGCTCGCCTTGCGGAGCAGGGCGTTGCAGGACGTTTCGTTTTCCCGCGTCCGATGTGCGACCGCCCGGGCGTTGATTTCAGCTTCAGTGGCCTGAAAACCTTTGCGTTAAATACCTGGCAGCAGTGCGTCAGCGCCGGGGACGACGGCGAACAAGCCCGTTGCGACATCGCGCTGGCGTTCCAGCAGGCCGTGGTGGAGACTTTGACCATCAAGTGCAAGCGTGCCCTGAAGGCCGCCGGCATGAAGCGCCTGGTGATCGCGGGGGGCGTCAGTGCCAACAAGGCGTTGCGCACTTCTCTGGAGAAAATGCTCGGCGACATGAAGGGCGATGTGTTCTATGCCCGTCCGCAGTTCTGCACCGATAATGGCGCAATGATCGCCTTTGCCGGCTGCCAGCGCCTGCAGGCCGGACAGCAGGAGAGCCTGGCGATCAGCGTCCAGGCGCGTTGGCCGATGGAGCAATTGTCGGCGTTGTGATGAGCGGCGCTCATGTCCGGCAGCTAAAAATGCCGTTCGCGCCCGGCAAACAGGTCGCGTAGATTGCCGCGATGACGCCAGACGATCAGCCCGGTGAGCGTGCTCATGGGCAGTAGGGCTGCCGGTTCTTGCCAGGCCAGCAAAGGCAGGGTCAGCGGCGTGGCGATCAGGGCGGCCAGGGAGCTGGTGCGGGTCAGGTAGAACGTCAAGAGCCAGGCGCAGACCGCCAGAAGGGCTGCGGGCGGGTACAGTCCCAGTAACATGCCGGCAGCGGTTGCGACACCCTTGCCGCCGCGAAAGCGGAAGTACAACGGAAACAGATGGCCGATGACGGCATAGACGCCGATCCAGGCTTGCTCCTGCTGCGAAAGGCCCGCAAGACGCGCAATCAGTACCGGCAGCAGGCCTTTGCAAAGGTCGCCGAGCAGGGTCAGGATGGCGAGTTTCTTGCCGGCCAGGCGCAACATGTTGGTGGCGCCGGCATTGCCCGAGCCACTCATTCGCGGATCGGGGTTACCGGTCAGGCGGCTGAGCAAAATGGCGAAGGACAGAGAGCCGAGCAGGTAGGCGAGGATCGCCAATAACCAAAACATGCTAACTATTCCGGGCGAGGAAGCCCTGATTCTAACGGCGCATTGCGCCCTTGTCGTGTAGCGGAGAGAAGTGCTTGGACAGAGTGTTTATCGAGGGCCTGGAAGTCGACACGGTGATCGGTGCCTACGACTGGGAACGAGGCATCCGACAGTGCTTGCGTCTTGATCTGAGCTTCGCCTGGGATAATCGCCCGGCCGCAGCCGGTGATGACCTGACCTTGGCGCTCGACTACGCCAGTGTTTCCTCGCGCATCCAGGCATTTGCCGAGCAGGCGCAGT
Organism: Pseudomonas sp. Pseusp3; assembly: GCF_047304225.1. Classification (NCBI taxonomy): domain Bacteria; kingdom Pseudomonadati; phylum Pseudomonadota; class Gammaproteobacteria; order Pseudomonadales; family Pseudomonadaceae; genus Pseudomonas; species Pseudomonas sp. Pseusp3. Next base: position 20,863 of record NZ_JBGLYV010000023.1, read on the forward strand.
TCCAGCTGGTCGAGACCTTTGCCGAGCGTCTGGTTGAAGTGCTGATGAGCGAATTCAAGATCACCTGGATGCGCCTGAAGCTGACCAAGCCCGGTGCCATCCCGGCTGCCACTGGCGGTGTGGGCGTGGAGATCGAGCGCGGATGTCGCTGACTCAGGTATACCTCGGGCTCGGTAGCAATATCGAGCGTGAAACCCATTTGCGGGCGGGGCTCGATGCATTGGCGGGCTTTCTTGTCGATATCCGCTGTTCGGCGGTGTTCGAAAGTCAGCCGGTGGGTATCAAGAGCGGGCCGTTCTTCAATTTCGTGGTGTCGGCGTATACCGATCTGCCGCTCATGGAACTGGATCGCCGGTTGAAGTTCATTGAGGCCGATAACGGCCGATATGCACCGGATCGCCGAGGTTTGCCGCTGGATATCGACGTATTGTTGTTCGGTGATCTGGCGGGCAACTTCGATGGCTTGATCTTGCCGCGGGCAGAAATTCTGAAAAATGCTTTTGTTCTGTGGCCGCTGTCATTGATAGCGCCGGATCGCGTGCACCCGGGCGTAGGCAAAAGTTTCGCCACGTTGTGGGCTGAATCGCAGATCGATCAGGTGCTGGCGCCAGTGGCTTTCGAATGGCGCGGTGAGCAACTGACACCTTTGAATTTGTTGTGATTTGACTGACGCCTTCGCGAGCAGGCTCGCTCCTACAGGTGCGATGCAATCCCTGTATGAGCGAGCCTGATCGCGATTTTTTCAAGCTGACGCCGCTTCCTTGTAGGCCTTCAGCGCTTTCAGTCGCTCGCGCTTGATCGCCTCCCCCAGTTCCGGTCCCTTGAAGCCTTTCTCCAGCAACGGCTGAACCGCCACGCTGCGGGCAGCGGTTGCCGCGCCGCGCAAATAATCCGCCTGTGGATAACTTCTTTCTTCCAGCCCTTTGCGCCCACGCGCATCCATCTCGCATGCCGCGATGAACTCCTCGAACCGCTGTGGCCGACGGTAAACGTCGAAGCTTTGCAGCAATTCCAGCAATGTCGATGGCTTCAGTTCAAGGGCGCGATGCCCGTGGGTGTGATACTCGCCCACCAGCAGGGCCAGTTCCTGGCAGTCTCTGGGCACCTTGAAACGTTCATTGACCGCTTTGATCAGCTTCAGGCCCTTGAACTCGTGGGCAATGTGTTGCGGCCACTCCTCCTCCAGCGTCAGGCCCTTGCCCAGGTCGTGCAGCAGGCAGGCCCAGCGCACGGTCAGTGGCTGTTTGTGTATTGCGGCCTGCTGCAAAACGCTCAGGGTATGTGCGCCTGTATCGATTTCCGGGTGGTGGGCTGGTGGTTGCGGTACGCCAAACAGCGCGTCGACCTCTGGCATCAGTACCTTGAGGGCGTCGCATGCGCGCAAAACCTCAACAAACACCTGTGGCTGATCTTCCATCAGGGCGCGGGAAATTTCCTTCCAGCTGCGCTCCGGGGTCAGCGCCTCAAGCTCGCCTGACGCGCTGAGTTGGCGCATCAGTTCCAGGGTTTCCGGGGCGACGGTAAAGCCCAGCGCCGCATAGCGCGCCGCAAAGCGGGCAACACGCAGGACCCGGAGCGGATCTTCGGCAAATGCCGGGGAAACATGGCGAAGCAGGCGTGCTTCGAGATCGCGCTGGCCGTGGTAGGGGTCGGTCAGGTTCTGCTGATCGTCTTCGGCCATGGCGTTAATGGTCAGGTCGCGACGGATCAGGTCTTCTTCGAGGGTGACTTCAGGGCTGGCGTGAAAAGTGAACCCGCCGTAGCCTCGTCCGCTTTTGCGCTCGGTGCGGGCGAGGGCGTATTCCTCACCGCTTTTGGGATGAAGAAATACCGGGAAATCCGCACCTACCGGGCGGAAACCCTTGGCGAGCATTTCTTCGGTGGTGGCGCCGACCACGACCCAGTCGATGTCGGTGACCGGTTTGCCCAGCAAGCGATCGCGTACCGCGCCGCCGACTTTATAGATCCGCATAAAAAACCTCCGTTAGCCCGACAGGATAACCGTTGCGTCGGGCTTTCGGAGGCCGGAACAGTATCAAAGATGAATGACAGCCAGGTCCAGGCGGCCATAATCGCCTTCGCTGTGCTCGCTTCTGGGTGGAACATGATGGGTTTTCATCACCTGGTCTCCTTGCAGGGTCTCCAGGTGAATGTCGAAGCCCCACAGGCGGTGCAGATGCTTGAGCACTTCCTCGGTGGAGTCTCCCAGCGGTTTGCGGTCGTGTTGCTGGTGACGCAGGGTCAGAGAGCGGTCACCGCGCCGGTCAATGCTGTAGATCTGCACGTTGGGTTCTCGATTGCCCAGGTTGTACTGCGCTGCGAGGGTTTCCCGGATGATGCGGTAGCCGCCTTCGTCGTGAATGGCGGGTACCAGCAGGTCGTCCTTCTGGTCGTCATCGAGAATGCTGAACAGCTTCAGGTCACGGATCACCTTGGGTGACAGGTACTGCAGGATGAAGCTCTCATCCTTGAAGCTGCTCATGGCGAACTTGATGGTCGACAGCCAGTCGGAGCCGGCAATTTCCGGGAACCAGCGGCGATCCTCTTCCGTAGGGTGTTCGCACATGCGCCGGATGTCGCGGTACATGGCAAAACCCAGTGCGTACGGATTGATACCACTGTAGTAGGGGCTATCGAAGCCCGGCTGGAACACTACGCTGGTGTGGGACGTCAGGAACTCCATCATGAAACCGTCGGTGACCAGGCCCTCGTCGTACAGGTCGTTCATCAGGGTGTAATGCCAGAACGTGGCCCAGCCCTCGTTCATCACCTGGGTTTGACGCTGTGGATAAAAATACTGGGCGATCTTGCGCACGATGCGCACGATTTCCCGCTGCCATGGCTCCAGCAGCGGCGCATGTTTTTCGATGAAGTACAGGATGTTTTCCTGAGGTTCGGCGGGAAAGCGTGCGCTGTCCTTGTCGCTGAACTTGTCCGCGCCCTTGGGAATGGTTCGCCACAGATCGTTGATCTGTTTCTGCAAATGCTCTTCCCGGTCCTTTTGCCGGCGGCGCTCTTCTTCCGCGGAGATCGGATACGGGCGTTTGTAGCGGTCGACACCATAGTTCATCAGCGCATGGCAGGAGTCGAGCAAGTCCTCGACTGCGTCGATACCGTGGCGTTCTTCGCATTGCATGATGTACTGCTTGGCAAACACCAGGTAGTCGATAATCGAGCTGGCGTCGGTCCAGGTGCGGAACAGGTAATTGCCTTTGAAAAAGCTGTTGTGGCCGTAGCAGGCATGGGCCACCACCAGCGCCTGCATGCAGATGGTGTTTTCCTCCATCAGGTAGGCGATGCACGGGTCGGAGTTGATCACGATCTCGTACGCCAGACCCATCTGGCCGCGAGTGTAGGATTTTTCAGTACTGAGGAAATGTTTGCCGTAGGACCAGTGGTGATAACCCAGCGGCATACCGACGGAGGCATAGGCGTCCATCATCTGCTCGGCGGTGATTACTTCGATCTGGTTAGGGTACGTATCGAGGGCGTAGCCGGCCGCAATACGACTGATTTCGCGGTCATACGCCTGAATCAGCTCGAACGTCCATTCGGAGCCGGTGGAAATGGGTTGGCGCTTCTGCTCTTTGGCGGTCATGTCACTAACCTGCGCTGGAAGAGTTCACGGAAGACCGGATAGATATCGCCGGCCGAGACCAGTTGTTGCTGGGCAAACGTGTCGGAAAAGGCTTCGGCTATGCGCTCGTATTCGAACCACAGGGCCTGGTGTTCGCGAGGGGTGATCTCAACGTAAGTGTAGTACTGCACGAATGGCATGATCTGGTTGATCAGAATGTCGCGGCAGATCGGAGAGTCGTCGTTCCAGTTGTCGCCGTCGGAGGCCTGGGCGGCGTAGATGTTCCACTCGTTGCTCGGATAACGCTCGGCCATGATCTCCTGCATCAGTTTCAAGGCGCTGGAGACGATGGTGCCACCGGTTTCCCGGGAGTAGAAAAACTCCTCTTCATCCACTTCGCGGGCGCTGGTGTGATGGCGGATGAACACGACGTCGATCTTTTCGTAGTTACGCTTGAGGAACAGGTACAGCAGGATAAAGAAGCGTTTGGCGATGTCCTTGGTCGCCTGGGTCATCGAGCCGGACACGTCCATCAGGCAGAACATCACGGCCTTGGAGCTGGGGTTCGGTTGCTTGATGAGCAAGTTGTACTTGAGGTCGAATGTGTCGAGAAACGGTACGCGGTGAATGCGTGCGCTGAGTTTTTCGATTTCGGCTTCTATTTCCTGAATATCGCCGAAGTTGTCCGGTTCTTCCTGCTTGAGTCGCAGGAGTTCTTCCTTGGCTTCGCGCAGTTTTGCCCGGCTGCTGCCGGACAGGGCGATACGCCGGGCGTGGGCTGAACGCAGGGTGCGGATGATGTTGATCCGCGACGGGTTGCCCTCGTTGCTGATCCCGGCACGTACGGTCTTGAAGGTATCGGTGCCGGTCAGGTTGCGCTTGACCAGGTTTGGCAGTTCGAGATCCTCGAACATGAACTCGAGGAACTCTTCCTGGGTGATCTGGAAGACGAACTCGTCCATCCCTTCACCGGAATTGCCCGCCTTGCCAGGGCCTCGACCACCACCGCCTCCCGGTGGACGGGCGATATGCTCGCCGCTGGTGAACTCCTTGTTGCCCGGGTGCACGATCGTCTGCTTGCCGCCGCGACCGTGGTGAAGCACCGGTTCGTCGATGTCGCGGCCGGGAATGCTGATTTGTTCGCCGTGTTCCATATCGGTAATGGAGCGCCGGCTGACCGCCTCTTCGACAGCCTTTTTAATGTGATCACGGTAGCGCCGCAGAAACCGCTGGCGGTTCACCGTGCTCTTGTTTTTGCCATTGAGACGTCGGTCGATCACATAGCTCATGACTGCTCCTTAGAAGCTGTCCTGAAAGGGGCGAGCGGTGATACAGCATCGAACCGAGAAGCCGAGGGATATTTGAACGCTCCCCCAAGCGCCTTGGATGCTGCCTGAACTCGCTACCGACTTTCGAACACCTTCCAGAGGCCTGTGTATCAGAAAAAGCGCACACAGGTCTCTGGCTGACGACAACCGGTCTGACCGGCAGCGGGTTATTGTGATTTTCTGACCCGCAGGTACCACTCGGACAGCAGTCGTACCTGTTTGTCGGTGTAGCCCCGCTCGACCATCCGTGTGACGAAGTCGTTGTGTTTTTGCTGGTCCTCCTTGCTGGCCTTGGCGTTGAAACTGATGACCGGTAGCAGGTCTTCGGTGTTGGAGAACATTTTCTTCTCGATGACCACCCGCAGTTTTTCGTAGCTGAGCCAGGTCGGATTCTTGCCATTGTTGTTGGCCCGGGCACGCAGGACGAAGTTGACGATTTCGTTGCGGAAGTCCTTCGGATTGCTGATGCCAGCCGGTTTTTCGATTTTCTCCAGTTCTTCGTTCAAGGCTACGCGGTTGAGGATTTCTCCGGTTTCCGGGTCGCGGTATTCCTGGTCCTGGATCCAGAAGTCGGCGTACAGCACATAACGATCGAAGATATTCTGGCCGTACTCGCTGTAGGACTCGAGGTAGGCAGTCTGGATCTCCTTGCCGATGAATTCGATATAGCGCGGTGCCAGGTACTCCTTGAGGAAGCGCAGGTAGCGTTCGCGGGTTTCCGCCTGGAACTGTTCCTGTTCGATCTGTTGTTCCAGTACGTAGAGCAGATGCACCGGGTTGGCGGCGATTTCGTGTGGATCGAAGTTGAACACCTTCGACAGGATCTTGAACGCGAAACGGGTCGATAGGCCGTTCATGCCTTCGTCGACACCCGCATTGTCGCGGTATTCCTGGATCGACTTGGCCTTCGGATCGGTGTCCTTGAGGTTCTCGCCGTCGTACACGCGCATCTTCGAGTAGATGTTGGAGTTTTCCGGCTCCTTGAGGCGCGAGAGCACGGTGAACTGGGCCAGCATCTTCAGGGTGTCGGGCGCGCAATGGGCCTTGGCCAGCGAGCTGTTGAACAAGAGCTTGTCGTAGATCTTCACTTCGTCGCTGACCCGCAGGCAGTACGGCACTTTGACGATGTAGATCCGGTCGATGAAGGCTTCGTTGTTCTTGTTGTTACGGAAGGTGTGCCATTCCGATTCGTTCGAGTGGGCCAGCAGGATCCCGGTAAACGGAATCGCTCCCAGACCTTCGGTACTGTTGTAGTTGCCTTCCTGAGTGGCGGTCAGCAATGGGTGCAGCACCTTGATCGGCGCCTTGAACATTTCGACGAATTCCATCAGGCCCTGGTTGGACCGGCACAGTGCGCCCGAATAGCTGTAGGCGTCGGCGTCGTTTTGCGGGAATTCTTCCAGTTTGCGGATATCGACCTTGCCCACCAGTGCCGAGATGTCCTGGTTGTTTTCATCGCCAGGTTCGGTCTTGGCCACGGCGATCTGGTTGAGGATCGACGGGTAGAGTTTCACCACGCGGAACTGACTGATGTCGCCACCGAACTCGGCCAGGCGCTTGGTCGCCCATGGCGACATGATGGTGTTGAGGTAGCGCCGTGGAATGCCAAAGTCTTCCTCGAGGATCGCTCCATCTTCAGTGGAGTTGAACAGACCCAGGGGGGACTCGAAAACCGGCGAGCCCTTGATCGCATAAAAGGGCACTTTTTCCATCAGTTGCTTGAGCTTTTCGGCCAGGGAGGATTTACCGCCACCGACAGGGCCGAGCAGGTACAGGATCTGTTTCTTCTCTTCCAGGCCCTGAGCGGCATGGCGGAAATACGACACGATCTGGTCGATGCATTCTTCCATCCCGTGGAAGTCTTCAAAGGCCGGATAACGGCGTATCACCTTGTTGGAGAAGATGCGTGACAGTCTCGAGTTGGTCGAGGTGTCGAGCAGTTCCGGTTCACCGATGGCCAGCAGTAGACGCTCGGCGGCGGAAACGTAGGCGCTGCGGTCCTTTTTGCACAGCTCAAGATACTCTTGCAGAGAGAGTTCTTCCTGGCGTGTGGACTCGAAGCGTTGTTGGAAGTGGCTAAAGATACTCATGACGTCACCTCGCTCGATACGTGGAGCCGACGCCGGATCACTCAGTCGATGCTGGCAGCAACCGAACAGGCGATTGCTGTTTACCCCCCAGAACTCTCCCGGAGCTGACTACTCCGAAAGCTACTCCCGATGACCCGTGCGCCGGTGTACCGGCTCTCCCCTGTTTTGGATGGCCTGGGCTTAAGGATAGTTGGGAATTCGGGAGGTAAAGGCAAGATACGTAATTAGTTGTGGCAGACCGTTCGTCTGCCACCGCGCTAGCCCGCGGGAGCCGGGGCCTGCAACGTTACAAAAAAATTATTCGGAGGTGCCTTGCGCCGTTTCCGCAGGAAAGGTCGTACGCCACAACTCGAATCCGCCGTCCATGCTGTAGACGTCGGAAAAGCCTTGGCTGATCAGGTAGGCGGCCGCGCCCTGGCTGGAATTGCCGTGGTAGCAGACCACTACGGTCGGTGCATCGAGGTCGGCGCCCTGGATGAAAGCGTGCAGGGAATGATTGTCCAGATGCTTCGAGCCTGCGATGTGCAGGGCGGCAAAAGTGGCCGGGTCGCGGACGTCGACCACTACTGCGCCTTGTTCGCGCAGGGCCTGAGCCTGTTCGGGGGGGATACGTTTGAATTCGCTCATGGCGGGCTCCTGTGGCTCGGCAGAATGGGCAGTCTAGCGCGGGGCGCTGGCTGGCGATGATTGTGGAATGGATGAGGCGACTGGCGGCACGGCATGACCGTGTTCGTCGCATTTGCAGGACAGGCGCTCAAAGTTGTCGACGTTCATCAGGGTCAGGGCGCCGCCCCAGACGCAACCGGTGTCGAGGGCCGAGATACCCGGCTCGTCGCACTTGCCTTCCAGTGCCGCCCAGTGACCAAAGAGGATTTTCACATCCCTGGTCTTGCGTTCCTTGTGCTGGAACCAGGGCTTGTAGCCAGGTGGTGCAGTACCGAGGCCTTCCTTGCTCTTGAGGTCGAGTTTGCCTTCGGCAGTGCAAAAACGCATGCGGGTGAAATAGTTGGTGATCACCCGCAGGCGCGTGACGCCTTTGAGGTCGTTGTCCCATTTCGCCGGATCGTTGCCATACATGCCATCGAGGTAGGGCGGCAACAGGTTGTCGTCGCGCAAGGCAGTCTCGACTTCGGCAGCACATTTCAAGGCTTTGCGCAGCGACCACTGGGGTGGAATGCCGGCATGGACCAGTGCGACGTTGCGCTGTTCGTCGTAGTGCATGAGCTTTTGCTGGCGCAGCCATTCGAGCAGCTCGGCACTATCTGGCGCTTCGATGATCTCGCGCAGGGTATCGGCCTTCTTCAGGCGTTCGATGTTGCGTCCGGCCGCCAGCAGGTGCAGGTCGTGGTTGCCGAGCACGCACACCAGCGATTCGCGGATGCTAAAGAGGAAGCGCAGGGTTTCCAGAGATTGCGGGCCGCGGTTGACCAGGTCGCCCACCAGCCACAGGCGATCCCGTTGTGGGTCGAACGCAACTTGTTTGAGCAGGCATTGCAGGGCTTGAAGGCAGCCTTGCAGGTCACCGACCGCGTACGTTGCCATCAGTGCAGGGCTCCGGGCACCGCCAGGCGGAAGGGCGCGATGATGGCATCGAAATGTTTGCCGTCGTCGGAAAGCATCTGATAGGTGCCTTGCATGGTGCCGACCTTGGTGGTCATGACCGTGCCGCTGCTGTAGGTGTGGCTCTTGCCGGGGTCGATCAACGGCTGCTGGCCTACCACGCCTGCGCCGCGCACTTCTTCGACATGCCCGTCACCATCGGTGATGACCCAGTGCCGTGAAAGCAGTTTGACGGGTTTTTCGCCATTGTTTTGCACGGTGATGGTGTAGGCAAAGGCAAAGCGGTCGTGCTCGGGTTGCGATTGGTCTGCCAGATAGCGGGTGACGACGCTGACGTCGACCTGATAACGAGGATCGGACATGCAAGGGGCCTTAAAAACGAAGCGGGACGCGGGGCGTAGCTGATGGAGTTCAGTCTAGGCCAAGTATCGGGTAGTAGACCAGAGTGGCGTCCTACCCGATAGCGTTCATCGCCTGTCAGTCAGCGGCGGGCTTTAGTGTTGCTTGTTCACTGAGCTTATCGGCCAGGCGCACGAAGGCGGCCAGGTCGAGTTGCTCGGGGCGCAGGCTGCCATCGACGCCGGCGGCTTCGATTTCGGCATTGCTCAGCAGCAGCTTGAGGGTGTTGCGCAGGGTTTTGCGGCGCTGGTTGAACGCTTCGCGAACGACGCGCTCCAGCAGGCGGTGATCCTTGGCCGGGTGCGGCAGTACCGCGTGAGGCACCAGGCGCACGATGGCCGAGTCGACTTTCGGCGGCGGGTTGAACGCGCCCGGGCCGACGTTGAACAGGTGCTCGACCCGGCAGTGGTACTGAACCATGATCGACAGGCGGCCCCAGTCACCACCACCCGGGCCGGCAGCCAGGCGCTCGACCACTTCCTTTTGCAGCATGAAATGCATGTCACGGATCAGGTGCGAGTTGTGCAAGAGGTGAAAAATCAGCGGCGTGGAGATGTTGTACGGCAGGTTGCCGACCACCCGCAGGCTGCCTGGCGCGGCATTCAGGCTGTTGAAGTCGAACTTCAGTGCATCGCCCTGATGCAGGTTGAAGTTGCTCTTGCCGGCAAACTGCTGGTTGAGGATCGGGATCAGGTCCTTGTCCAGTTCCACCACGTCGAGTTGCGCGCCGCTGCTGAGCAGGCCTTGGGTCAGTGCACCCTGGCCCGGGCCGATTTCCAGCAGGCGGTCTTCTGCCTTGGCATGAATGGAACGCAGGATGCGGTCGATAACGCCGGCATCGTGCAGGAAGTTCTGGCCAAAGCGTTTGCGCGCCTTGTGTTGGTAGTGCTCGGTCATAAACGGGTCTCGGCCATCTGGTAGGCGGTTTCCAGGGCGACTTGCAGGCTGCCGGTGTCGATCTTGCCGCTGCCGGCCAGGTCCAGGGCTGTGCCGTGGTCGACCGAAGTGCGGATGATCGGCAGGCCGAGGGTCACGTTGACTGCCGCGCCGAAGCCTTTGTATTTCAGCACCGGCAGGCCCTGGTCGTGGTACATCGCCAGCACCGCGTCGCAGTGCTCCAGATATTTGGGGGTAAACAGAGTGTCGGCGGGCAGGGGGCCTCGAAGGTCCATGCCCTCGCCGCGCAAGCGCTCTAATGTGGGTTCGATGATATCGATTTCTTCATGGCCCAGGTGTCCGCCTTCGCCGGCGTGGGGGTTGAGCCCGCAGACCAGGATGCGTGGCCGGGCGATGCCGAATTTGTTTTGCAGGTCGGCGTGCAGGATTCGCGTGACGCGTTCCAGGCGCTCCGGCGTGATTGCATCGGCAATCTCGCGAAGGGGCAGGTGAGTGGTCACCAGGGCCACCCGCAAGCCGCGTGTGGCCAGCATCATCACCACTTGCGCCGTGTGAGTCAGGTCGGCGAGGAATTCCGTGTGCCCGGAGAAGGCGATACCGGATTCGTTGATCACGCCTTTGTGCACCGGCGCGGTGATCATGCCGGCAAAGTCCCCGTTCAGGCAGCCTTGACCGGCCCGGGTCAGGGTTTCCAGAACGAAGGCAGCGTTGGCCTTGTCCAGTTGCCCGGCGACGACCTTGGCATTGAGCGGTGTATCCCAGACATACAGGCTGTTGGCTGGCGCGGGTGCATCCGGCCAGTTGTCCGGCGCGACCGGCAGCAAGTCGACAGCCACGCCCAGTTGCGCGGCCCGCTCAATGAGCAGGTCGCGGCTGGTAATGGCAATCAGGGGGTGGGGCTGTGCTTGCGAGGCGAGCAGCAGGCACAGGTCGGGACCTATGCCGGCTGGTTCACCGGGTGTCAGCGCGAAACGTTGCGGTTTCACTGCGCTGCCTGGTCGGCGCCAGGGAGTTTGATTTCCACGTACGCTTCGTCACGGATCTGACGCAGCCAGGTTTGCAGCTCTTCGTCGTATTTGCGGTTACGCAGAACGGTCATTGCTTGCTGCTCGCGGGCCTGTGTGGTGCTGTCGGTGGCGCGACGACCAAGAACTTCCAGGACGTGCCAGCCGTATTGAGTCTGGAACGGCTTGGACAGCTGACCTTGCGGGGTCTTGGCCATCACTTCGCGGAACTCGGGCACCAGTGCGTTCGGGTCGATCCAGTTCAGGTCGCCGCCGTTGAGGGCGGAGCCCGGGTCTTCCGAGTAGCTTTTCGCCAGTTCGCCGAAGTCTTCGCCAGCCTCGATACGGCTGTAGAGCGACTGGGCCAGGGCCTTGGTTTTCGCTTCGTCGCGGATCGGGCTTGGTTTGACCAGGATGTGGCGCACATGCACTTCATCGCGCATCTGGGTCTCGCCGCCACGCTTGCCGAGGATCTTCAGGATAATGAAGCCGCCTGGCGTGCGCATTGGCTGGGTGACGTCACCCACTGGCATGGTGCTCAACAGGCGATCGAACGGCGGTGGCAGTTGAGCGGCCTTACGCCAGCCCATGTCGCCACCTTCCAGAGCGGTTTCGCTGGCGGACTTGGCGATTGCCAACTGACCGAAGTCAGCGCCTTGCTTGAGCTGCTGGTAAATCGCATCGGCCTGTTTGGCTGCATTCTGAATCGCGTCGGAGTTGGCGCTTTCCGGTGTAGGAATCAGGATGTTGGCCAGATGGAACTCTTCGGACAGCTGCATTTTGCCCAGGTCGGAGGCCAGGAAGTTCTTCACTTCCTGCTCAGAGACCTGAATGCGCTCGGCAACCCGACGCTGACGTACACGGCTGATGACCATTTCGCGGCGAATCTGCTCGCGTGCGTCGTCATAAGACAGGCCGTCGCGAGTCAGGGCGGCGCGGAATTGCTCGACCGACATGTTGTTGCGCTGGGCAATGGTGCCGACCGCCTGGTTCAACTCTTCATCGGTAATGCGGATACCGGAGCGCTCGCCGATCTGCAGTTGCAGGTTTTCGACAATCAGGCGCTCAAGTACCTGCTGCTCCAGCACGCTGGCCGGCGGCACGGCGGAACCACGCTTGGCAATGGTTTGCTGAACTTCACGAACGCGATGGTCCAGTTGGCTCTGCATGACCACGTCGTTGTCGACGATGGCCACCACTTTATCGATGGACTGTACGGCGGCACCGGCCGCCGTACTCAGGAACAGCGCGCCCAGCATCAGCGGGCGCAGACAATCAGAAAGCTTGGTCTTCACGTTCACGATAACCTTGAATGCCTTTGTCGAGGAAGCTCTCTACCTTGGCGCCAGTCAGGCCGCCGAGTCCCTTCAGAACAATTTGGAGGAAGACGCCATGGTCGCCTTTTTCGTTTTGCGGTGCTTCCTGACTGAACTCGTCATAGGAAACAAAGTAACGGTTGATCAGGCGCAGTTTCCAGCAGCAGTTGTCGTACTCAAAGCCACCGAAGGCTTCCAGGGTACGGCTGCGGTTGTAGTCATACTGCCAGCGGCTGATGGCGTTCCATTGCGGCACGATCGGCCAGATCACCGAGAAGTCGTGCTGTTTGATCTTGTAGTAATCCTTCACAAAACCAGGCTGGCCGGGGACGCCGTAATCGCCCCCACCCACGGTCCACTTACCAGTGTTCTGGTCATAACGGACCTGGTCATTTCGATAGCGATAGCCGGCGTTGATGACCTTGTTCGGGTTGTCTTCAGGTTGGTAGTGAAACATCGCGCTGCCCGAACGAGGGCTGCGGCTGTCCGGGTCCCAGTTATAGTCGGCCGTGGTGCGCCAATCTCGGTTCCAGCGGTATTCGTATTCCAGTGCGTACGGCGAAACGTTGGCTTGCGTATCCTTGCGGGTCTTGGCATCGATACCCGGCAACTGAACTTCGCGGTCCTTGAAGTACATGGCCTGACCGACGCTGACACGTTGACGTTCGAAACCGTTGTCTTCGATCCACCGACTGGTCACACCCAGGGACAGTTTGTTCTCGTCGCCGACACGGTCGGAGCCGGAGAAGCGGTTGTCACGGAACAGCGACGTGTAGTTGAAGGTGGATTCGCTGGTGTCGAATACCGGGATATCTTCCTGGTCGACTTCAGGCACGTACAGGTAGAACAGGCGCGGCTCGAGGGTCTGGCGGTAGTTCTTGCCGAAATACTGGGTATTGCGATCGAAGTACAGGCCGCTGTCGATGCTGGCGATTGGTACGCCGCGGTTCTGGTTGCTGTCGAACGTTCCCAGGAGCTTGTCCTGTTCTGCGGTCTGATTGGCAATCTGACCTTTGCCAGTGCTGTCCAGGTCCAGTTGGTACTGGGTGTACTGGTACTTGAGCTTCGGTGTCAGGAAACCGTACGTCGTGTTCATCGGCAAGCTGATGGCGGGCGCGAGATTCAGGCGGTCACCCGTGGCGCGTGCCAGACCTACAACGTTGGTGTCCAGGCGTGGGGTTACAACACCGTCTTCATCGGAGTAATTGCCGTTCTGCAGATCCCGGTCAAACCGCACGATTTCGGTGTTGTACGAAAAACTCAGACCGTTCGGATGATACGGCAGTGCACCATCAAAGGTGATCTGCGGTAAGCGGTCATACGGCGTAATGTTCGACACGGTCGCCAGCTGATAAGCCTGAGCATTCACGCGAGCCACATAGCTGTCGCCACGATAGCTGACGGAACCCTGCTGGTTCACGAAGTCAGCACTTTTCACGCCGATCTGGTCAGTTTGCAGATCCTGGAAGTAATACGGATCGCTGATTTTGGTGTAGTCGACTTGTGTGTAGACACGTGAGTCGAGGCCACCCTTGTGCTGCCAGTTGTACATGTAGCGGGTTTTTTCGGCGTCGGACTGCTTGTCGCGCTCGTCGCTTTCGTCGTTGAGGTACGACGCACCGAACTGGCCTTCGCTGGACTTGGTCAGGTAGCGGAATTCGCCTTCCATCAACAAGCCGTGCTTTTCCATGTAGCGCGGGTACAACGTGGCATCGTAGTTCGGCGCCAGGTTGAAGTAGTACGGGGTAACCAGCATGAAGCCAGTATCGCTGCCGGTGCCGATGCTCGGCGGCAGGAAGCCGGACTGACGACGGTCGTCGATCGGGAAATAGATGTACGGCGTGTACAGGACCGGAATGTCCTTGACCCGCAGCGTCACGTTGGTCGCCGTACCGAAACCGGTGGCCGGGTTAAGGGTGATGTTGTTGCCCTTGAGCTGCCAGGCGTTGCTGTTCGGTTCGCACGTGGTGTACGTACCATCCTTGAGGCGGATGATCGCGTTCTCGGCACGCTTGGCGTACAACGCATTACCGCGGATGCGCGATTTGTGCATCACGTATTCGGCGTTGTCGACCTTGGCTTCACCGGTGTCGAGCTGCACATCGGCGTGGTCGCCGACGATCAGGGCGCCGTTGTCGCGAATGCGCACGTTGCCGTTCAGGTCGCCACGGCTCTCGGCCTGGTACAGGTTGGCTTCGTCGGCTTCGACCTGCATGCTGCCCTGACGCATGACAACGTCGCCGGCCAGGGTCGCAACCTGCTCATCCTGCTTATAGCGGGAGGCTTTTGCGCCGATAAAGGTTGGAGCGTCACTTTTATTCGTCTTGTCATTCATGCCAGGACGAATCGGTTCGACATAGGAACCAGAGCAATAAGGACCGGTTTCGGCCAATTGTGCGGCGGTGAGCTGCTCGCGGGGAACCCAGTCGAGGTGACTGTAGTCTGCGCTACGCGACTTCAGGCCACGGCCTTTGGATTCGGTGACCAGCACTGGCTTGGCGCCGGTGTCTTCGCTGGAACCGTTCTCGGCCGGGGTTTCGCCGGTAGCGGAGACTGCGCTGCCCTCATGGACGGGACGCGGTGGCAATGCAGCCGCCGGCGTCTTTGGCGCGCAGTCCCAGGAACCCGAAGCAGAGACTGAGCAGTCAAACTGTTCCGCAGCGACCACGTAGGAAGTGGCAAGGGGTTGCAGCGCCAGCAAACTGCCGGTAACCAACAACGGAAATTTTTTACGAAACGCGGGGGATTTCAATGCCATCTTATTAGTCCGGGCTTCCTGCGTGCCATCTGCCCGCGGTGTGGGCCGCACGCCTCTCGATGGTCTGAAAAAGATGCTGGATAATAAAGCATGACCCGCTTGACGGCTAGCGCCGTCGGAGACCCTTGCAATGCCTGATCAAGATGTACGCTTGCAACACCTGAAAGTTTGGCTCGATGAGCAATTGACAACCCTTTTTGCCGAGCAGGGTTGGGGCACAGTCCCCCCGGCCACGTTGACTGCGGCCAGTAGCGACGCGAGTTTCCGGCGGTATTTCCGCTGGGAAGGCGATGGCAGAAGTTTCATCGTGATGGACGCGCCGCCGCCCCAGGAAAATTGCAAACCCTTCGTGGATATCGCCTTTTTGCTGGCGAAATCCGGAATAAACGTGCCGAAAATTTATGCCGAAGACCTCGAGCGCGGTTTTCTTTTGCTCAATGACCTGGGCAACAAGACCTATCTGGACGTCATCGACAGCGAAAACGCCGATGATTTGTTCGAGGATGCCCTGCAAGCATTGCTGGCTTTCCAGCAGTTGCCGATGGTTGCGCCGCTGCCGAGCTATGACGTGGCGTTGCTGCGACGTGAACTGGAACTGTTCCCCGAGTGGTACGTGAAGCGCGAATTGGGTATCGAGTTCGACGCGGCGCAGCAAGTACTCTGGCAGCAGGTCAGCGATCTGTTGATCGACAGCGCCCTGGCACAACCCAAAGTTCTGGTGCATCGCGACTACATGCCGCGCAACCTGATGCTCAGCGAGCCCAATCCCGGCGTGCTGGATTTCCAGGATGCGGTGTATGGCCCGGTGACCTACGACGTGACCTGCCTGTTCAAAGACGCTTTCCTCAGCTGGCCCGAGGAACGAGTGCATGGCTGGCTCGAAAGCTACTGGCGGCGGGCGGGCGCCCTCGGTATTCCGGTTCAACCCGGGTTCGAGGACTTCCTGCGTGCCAGTGACCTGATGGGTGTGCAGCGGCACCTGAAAGTGATCGGCATCTTCGCCCGTATCTGTCATCGCGACGGTAAACCGCGCTATCTGGGCGATGTGCCGCGTTTCTTTGCCTATATAGATGCAGTGATCGCTCGCCGTCCTGAACTGGCCGAGCTGGATGTGCTGTTGGCCAGTCTGCGTGCCGGAGTGACAGCATGAAGGCAATGATTCTGGCCGCGGGCAAAGGCGAGCGCATGCGCCCCTTGACCCTGACCACCCCCAAACCGCTGGTTCGTGCCGGCGGGGTGCCGCTGATCGAGTATCACCTGCGTGCGCTGGCGGCTGCAGGGTTTACCGAGATCGTGATCAACCATGCCTGGCTCGGTCAGCAGATCGAAGACTATCTTGGCGATGGATCTCGCTATGGCGTGAGCATCCGGTACTCGGCGGAAGGTGAGCCCCTGGAGACCGGCGGCGGGATTTTTCGCGCATTGCCGTTGTTGGGGGATGAAGCGTTTGTCGTGGTCAACGGCGACATCTGGACCGATTACGACTTCAGCGTGTTGCACCAGCCCATCGTCGGGCTAGCTCATTTGATTTTGGCGGACAATCCGGCGCATCACCCGAGCGGGGATTTCACCCTGGTCGATGGCCATGTGCAGGATAGTCAGCCGGATACATCAACCCTGACCTACAGCGGCATCGCCGTGTTGCATCCGCAGCTGTTCGACGGTTGCGCCGCGGGTGCCTTCAAGCTCGCGCCGCTGTTGCGTAAAGCCATGGCTGACGGCCAAGTGACCGGCGAGCAACTGAAAGGGCACTGGGTCGATGTCGGCACCCACGAGCGTCTGGCCGAAGTTGAATCATTAATAGAAGCGAGCCGCTGACATGCTGTGGCCAGGGACTCTGATTGGAGCCGGAGCAGGCTATGCCATAGCCAGCATTCCGGGGGCCTTGCTCGGCGCGTTGTTGGGGCAGGCGCTGGACCGGCGCCTGCACCTGCAGAGCTGGGGGCACTTGCGGGAAAAGCTGGGCGGTCGCCCGGTGTTGCGTAACGATGAATTGCTGTTTGTCCTGTTGGGGCGCCTGGCCAAGTGCGACGGCCAGGTGACGGCCGGGCACATCGATCAGGCCCGAGCGGAAATGCGCGCGCTGGACATGCCCGAGTCGGCCCGGCGTCGTGCGATTGCCGCGTTCAATCGCGGCAAGTCGGGCCGCGACCGGCTTCGCGGTTATCTGCGTCGCCTGAGTGCCCAACCCCATGCGGCGGAAGGTGTGTTGCGCGCCTGCTGGCGAATGGTGTGGGCCGATGGTCGTGCCGGCAGCAGTGAGCGTGAATTGATCGGCCAATGGGGCAAGTGGCTGGGCTGGACGCCCCATCAGGTGCAGGCACTGGCTCACGACTATGAGCCGCAGAAGCGGCCATTGGCCAACAACGTACCAAGTTATCAGGATGCGTTAAGGCTTCTGGGGGTGTCGGCCACCACTGAACCGGCACAGATCAAGCGTGCTTACCGGCGCCTGCTCAGTCGCCATCATCCGGACAAGATTGCCGGCAGTGGCGCGACGGCGACGCAGGTTCGTGAGGCCACCGAGCGAACGCGTGAACTGCACAACGCCTATACGCTGATTCGGGAGCGGCGCGATTTTCGCTAGCTCTGGCTGAGGTGTTGTTTGTGATGGCGCCTCGGTCTGTCAGTCCGCCGGGGGCTGCGGATTCAACCAGCCCCGCACCCGCCGGAAAAGTTGCTCCTGTTCTGCCTTGGTATCCGGCAACGCCTTGAGCGCGACCTGGCTGAATGCCGATGACTTCAAGCGCTTGCTGGCTTGCAGGCGTTCCAGTGCCGCGTTGCGGTCCGGCGCTTTGTCTTTGTAGTAAATATCGGCGGTCGGCAGTTTCAGGGTCGAGGTCAGTTCCGTCAGCTCGGGCTTCACTGTCACCGGTGTCCGGGCGGCAACCATCACCAGCTTTTCGACTTGCGACGGCTGCTTCTCGCTCAGGTAGCGCGCGGCCCAATAAGCACCGGTGCCGTGCCCCAACACCACGATGCTGCGGGCGTTTTGCTGTTCGGCGAAGGCGAGCGCGGCGTCGATCCGGGCGAAGATGCGCTCGGCATCTGCCCTGGATTGTTCTTCGGTGGTTTCGGCGACGGCCTTGTCGGTCACTTCGGCCTCACCACCGGCCGCCTGCTCGATGGGGGCAGCGGTGGTCGAGTCTTTACTGCCGGTTTCGGGAGCCTTGGGAGCCGGCGCTGCTTCCACGATTCGTGGCGCAATGGCATCGCTTTGCAGGTCCGGCAAGGTGATACTCAGGCTGCTCCATTCGGCGTCCGGCAATTTGCGCCGCAAAGGACCGACCGCTTGCGGCCAGTCAACGGTTTCGCCGGCGCCCGGGATGATAATCACCGCACCTTTGGGTTCGGCGGTATTGGCCGGTTTCCACAAGGCCAGAAACGTGTCGGTGCCCGCTTGCAGTTGTTGCTGTTCCAGAGCCGGGACTTTTCGCTCAAGTGCAGTCGCTTCTTCCTGACTACGCTCAGGCAGCGGCTGACGTTCGAGTGGTTTTGCTTCGGCAGTTTTTTCTGCTGCGCCAGGTGCCGGGTCGGCCGCCTCGACGGAAAAAGCGCAAGGCAGGATCAGCGACAGGCACAATGCTGGCAGTGCCAGGCGGTAGACAGGGGGCATTGGATATTCCAGGCCAGAAGTTGTTCCGGCAGCCTAATGGGTTGGTGAGTATTTGTCTGTGTGTGAGAGTTCAATGATGCGTTTTCGCTGCCTGTGGGTTATCGGCTGTTTGTGGTTTCCCTTGATGGGTTGGGCGGCGCCCGCGCCCCCGGCGCATGTTGCGCAGCTGACCCCGAAACAACAGCACTGGCTGACGCAGCAGAGCGAGTTGCGGGTCGGTCTGGTGTTGCAGGCGCCCTATGCGCAATACGATCGCCGCTTGCAGCGCCTGTCCGGGGTGAATGTCGATTTGATGAAGTGGCTGGCAAAGACCCTCAACGTCGAACTGAGCTGGCGCAACTTTCCCGACCTTGAACAATTGGAAGCCGCGGCCCGCGAGGGCGAAATCGACATCGCCCCGGGGCTGACCCAAACCCCTGGCGGGTTGCGCCTCTGGCAGTTTTCCGACCCCTACATGCGGGTGCCGCAACTGGTGGTCAGCGACCAGAAAAGCGCCGGCGCGGTCGAGCTGGAAAAGCTCGACAACCAGACCCGCGTTGCTGTGCGCATGCCCAGCGCCATCGCTGATTACCTGCACGGCAACTATCCGCACCTGAACCTGCAAGGCGTCCCGATGGAGCGCCAGGCATTACAGTTGCTGACGGGCCAGCAGGCGGCTTATGCGGTGGTCGATGAGGCGCAATTGGGGCGCCTGTCCGTCGAGCCGGAGTTCGCCGGGTTGGTGGTGGTCGGGGATGTCGGCCTGCCGCAGCTGCTGCGGGTAGCCACGCGCCGCGACAAGCCGGAACTGGCGGGCATCGTCGAAAGTGCATTGCGGGCGATCCCGGCCAAGGATCTGGAACAACTGCACAATCAATGGCTGCAACCCAAGTATCCGCGGCTCACCGAGTCCCCCGGGTTCTGGCAAAACCTCTGCCTGTTACTGGTCGTGCTGACGATGAGCTGCATGGCTATCGTGTTCTGGCAGCGCCGCCAGCAGCACAACCTGGAGCAACGCTTGATGGCCGCGCAGGAAGACATTGCCTTGCGTGCGGCCAGCGAAGAGGCGCTGCGGCTCACCCAGTTTTCCATTGACCAAAGCACCGTCGGCATCCTCTGGGTCAACTGGGACAGCCACGTGCGCTATGCCAACCGCGCGGCGGAAAGCATGCTCGGCTATCCACCCGGCGGGATCATCGATCGGCCCTTGATCGATTTCGAACCCGGTCTGCACATGGACCGCTGGCTCAATCTGTGGAAGCGCGCCAGGGCCAGTGAAGAGGGCCCGCAAAGCTTCGAAACCAACTGTGTGCGCGCCGACGGCAGCACTCTGCCGGCCGATGTCTCGTTGAGCTTTCTGCGCTTTCGCGATGGCGAATACCTGGTGGTCTACCTCAACGACGTCACCGAGCGGCGCCGCGCCCTGGCCGCCTTGCAGGAAAGCGAGGCGCGGCTGCAGGGTATCGCCGCCAACGTTCCGGGCCTGGTTTTCCGACTGGAGCGGGCGCCGGTGACCGGTCAGATCGACTTTGCCTACATCAGCGAAGGCAGTGAAAGCCTGGTGGGTTACTCGCCGGCCACGCTGGCGCATCGCGATAAAGGCCTGCGCAGCCTGGTGCATCCGGATGACAAGGCCAGCTATCACCAGACCCAGGATCATGCGCTGGATACCGACAGTGACTGGTCGTGGCAAGGGCGGATCCTCACCCGTCAGGGCGAGCAGCGCTGGGCGGAAATCAAGGCCATCACGCGTCAGCTGGAAGACGGCGCCTATGTCTGGGACGGGATCGTCTGGGACATCAGCGAGAGCAAGCGCATCGAACTTGAACTGGCCAGCTCCCGGGAACAACTGCGTGAGTTGTCCGCGCACCTGGAAAGCGTGCGCGAAGAAGAAAAGGCGCGCATCGCCCGGGAAGTTCACGATGAACTGGGTCAGATGCTGACGGTGCTCAAGCTGGAAACCTCCATGTGTGAACTGGCTTACGCGCAACTCGATCCGGGCCTCAACGAACGCCTGGGCAGCATGAAGCGCCTGATCGCTCAACTCTTCCAATTGGTTCGCGACGTGGCGACCGCATTGCGCCCGCCGATTCTCGACGCCGGCATTGCCTCGGCTATTGAATGGCAGGCCCGACGATTCGAGGCGCGTACGCAGATTCCGTGTCTGGTGCAGGTGCCGGATAATCTGCCGGTGCTCAGTGACGCCAAGGCCATTGGCCTGTTCCGGATCCTTCAGGAAGCGTTGACCAATGTCATGCGGCATGCCCAGGCGCATACTGTTGAACTGACGCTGACGCTGGAAGGCGACGAGTTGTGTCTGACGGTCAGCGATGATGGCGTAGGATTTGTCGCTGCGCCTGGCAGGCCAACGTCCTTTGGGATTGTCGGAATGCGCGAGCGGGTGTTGATCATGGGGGGTGAGTTATCCCTTGAGAGTGAGCCGGGTGAAGGCACGACCCTGAGTGTGCGCGTTCCGCTGGATGCAGCCTGAACAGGTTGTGTTGACTGTACCGACGCTTTCGCGGGCTTGCTCGCGAATGATCTTGAAACTGGAGAAAAACGTGATCCGTGTACTGGTAGCCGAAGACCACACCATCGTCCGTGAAGGCATCAAGCAGCTGATTGGCCTGGCCAAGGACTTGCTGGTGGTGGGGGAGGCGAGCAACGGCGAGCAGTTGCTCGACACCTTGCGTCATGTGCCCTGCGAAGTGGTGTTGCTGGACATCTCCATGCCGGGCGTCAATGGCCTGGAAGCCATTCCGCGAATTCGCGCCCTGAACAATCCGCCGGCGATCCTGGTGTTGTCGATGCACGACGAAGCACAGATGGCCGCCCGGGCGCTGAAGGTCGGGGCCGCCGGTTATGCAACCAAGGACAGCGATCCGGCACTGTTGCTGACGGCCATTCGCAAAGTGGCGTCAGGCGGGCGTTACATCGACCCGGAACTGGCCGACCGCATGGTCTTCGAGGTCGGCCTGACCGACTCGCGTCCATTGCATTCGTTGCTCTCCGAGCGCGAATTCTCCGTGTTCGAACGCCTGGCCCAGGGTGCCAACGTCAACGACATTGCCCAGCAGCTGGCACTGAGCAGCAAGACCATCAGCACCCACAAGGCGCGGCTGATGCAGAAGCTCAACATCACCTCGTTGGCGGAGCTGGTGAAGTACGCGATGGAACACAAACTCCTCTAAACCACACCAAAATCCAGTGTGGGAGCGGGCTTGCTCGCGAAAGCAGTATGTCAGTCGACATATCCGGGTCTGACACACCGCTTTCGCGAGCAAGCCCGCTCCCACAGGTTCTGTGGTGGCATATCCATTTACGACATCCTGCAAATCCGCTTTTGCCTTTGCTCATGGCTTGTAGCTGACCGCTCACCACTGCACTTGCCAAACCGCGCCATCCTTGTAGGGCAATCCCTACCCCCGGCCTTCCATCCGGCTGAGGCGAATCTCTCTTGCGCCCCGATTTGCGTGGTCCCCAGCGTCCACTAGGCTTAACCCCACAGCA
The DNA here is from genome assembly GCF_047304225.1 of Pseudomonas sp. Pseusp3. Classification (NCBI taxonomy): domain Bacteria; kingdom Pseudomonadati; phylum Pseudomonadota; class Gammaproteobacteria; order Pseudomonadales; family Pseudomonadaceae; genus Pseudomonas; species Pseudomonas sp. Pseusp3. Next base: position 42,897 of record NZ_JBGLYV010000023.1, read on the forward strand.
GTCATCAATAACAAAGGTGTGGGTATGAGCCAGGTCGATTCAAGCGCAGGGGCCAATGATGTTCTGGTCAGCTTTCGTGGAGTGCAGAAGAGCTACGACGGCGAGAACCTGATCGTCAAGGACCTCAACCTGGACATTCGCAAAGGCGAATTCCTCACCTTGCTCGGGCCGTCCGGCTCCGGCAAGACCACCAGCCTGATGATGCTCGCCGGCTTCGAAACGCCGACCGCGGGCGAAATCCTGTTGGCCGGGCGCGCCATCAACAACGTGCCGCCGCACAAGCGCGACATCGGCATGGTGTTCCAGAACTACGCATTGTTCCCGCACATGACGGTGGCCGAGAACCTGGCGTTCCCGCTGACCGTGCGCGGCATGAACAAGAGCGACGTCAGCGCCCGGGTCAAGCGCGTGCTGAGCATGGTCCAGCTCGATGCCTTCGCCCAGCGTTACCCGGCGCAGCTTTCCGGCGGTCAGCAACAGCGTGTGGCATTGGCCCGCGCGCTGGTGTTCGAGCCGCAACTGGTGCTGATGGACGAACCCCTCGGCGCACTCGACAAACAACTGCGTGAACACATGCAGATGGAGATCAAGCACCTGCACCAGCGCCTGGGCGTAACCGTGGTCTACGTGACCCACGATCAGGGCGAAGCCTTGACCATGTCCGACCGTGTGGCGGTGTTCCATCAGGGCGAAATCCAGCAGATCGCACCACCGCGCACCCTCTACGAAGAGCCGAAAAACACCTTCGTCGCCAACTTCATCGGCGAGAACAACCGCCTCAATGGCCGTCTGCACAGTCAGACCGGCGACCGCTGCGTAGTCGAACTGGGGCGTGGTGAAAAAGTTGAAGCGCTGGCGGTGAATGTCGGCAAGACCGGCGAGCCGGTGACCCTGTCCATCCGTCCGGAGCGCGTGAGCCTCAATGGCTCCAGCGACCAATGCGTCAATCGCTTCTCCGGGCGAGTCGAGGAATTCATCTATCTGGGCGACCACGTCCGGGTTCGCATGGAAGTCTGTGGCAAGACCGACTTCTTCGTGAAGCAACCGATTGCCGAGCTTGATCCCGGGCTGGCGGTTGGTGATGTGGTACCGCTTGGCTGGCAGGTCGAGCACGTTCGTGCACTCGACCCACTTCTAGAGGCGAATTGATCGCCCCGGCTTCAACAACACCAACCCTGCACGTGGAGAGAACAATAAATGTTGAGATCCCTGAAATTCACCGCTCTGGCACTGGGCATGATGGGGGCAGCAAGCGCAATGGCTGCTGGCCCGGACCTGACCGTGGTGTCCTTTGGCGGGGCGAACAAGGCGGCTCAGGTCAAAGCCTTCTACGCACCGTGGGAAGCGGCAGGCAACGGCAAGATCGTGGCCGGTGAGTACAACGGCGAAATGGCCAAGGTCAAGGCTATGGTCGACACCAAGAGCGTGTCCTGGGATCTGGTAGAGGTTGAATCTCCGGAACTGTCCCGTGGTTGCGACGAAGACATGTTCGAGCAGCTTGATCCGAAGTTGTTCGGCAAAACCGAAGACTACGTCAAAGGCGCGATCCAGCCATGCGGCGTGGGTTTCTTCGTGTGGTCGACCGTGCTGGCCTACAACGCCGACAAGCTGAAATCCGCACCGACCAGTTGGGTGGATTTCTGGGACACCAAGCAGTTCCCGGGCAAGCGTGGCCTGCGTAAAGGCGCCAAGTACACCCTGGAATTCGCACTGATGGCCGACGGCGTTGCGCCGAAAGACGTCTACAAAGTACTGGCTGGCAAAGATGGTCAGGACCGTGCGTTCAAGAAGCTCGATGAGCTCAAGCCGAACATCCAGTGGTGGGAAGCTGGCGCACAGCCGCCGCAATACCTCGCTTCCGGCGACGTGGTCATGAGCTCGGCCTACAACGGCCGGATCGCTGCCGTGCAGAAAGAAAGCAACTTGAAAGTGGTGTGGAACGGCGGCATCTATGACTTCGACGCATGGGCCATCCCGAAAGGCCTGGACAAGGCGCGTGCCGAAGCAGCGAAGAAGTTCATCGCCTACTCGGTGCAGCCACAGCAGCAGAAGACCTACTCGGAAAACATCGCCTACGGTCCGGCCAACACCCAGGCCGTACCGCTGTTGGCCAAGGATGTCCTGAAAGACATGCCGACCACCCCGGAAAACATCGCCAATCAGGTGCAGATCGACGTCAGCTTCTGGGCGGACAACGGCGAGCAACTGGAACAGCGCTTCAACGCCTGGGCTGCCAAGTAAGCCCGCTCCGCGGGCTTACGCTGTAGGAGCGAGCTTGCTCGCGAAGACGTCAGCACATTCAGCATCGTTGATGACTGACACTCCGCCTTCGCGAGCAAGCCCGCTCCCACATTAGGGTTGTGTATTAAACGATCGAGGTGGTTTCCCGCCTCTGCAATGATCAAAGATTTCCGGAGTACGCCATGGCTATCGCCGTTCCCGTGAACGCGGGCACTGACCCCACCTTGAAGCAGCGGCTCAAGCACGCCGAGCGGGTCAACCGCTGGAAGGCCCAGGCGTTGATTGCGCCGCTGGTGCTGTTTCTGTTGCTGGTGTTTCTGGTGCCGATCGTGGCGCTGCTCTACAAAAGCGTTGGCAACCCGGAAGTGGTCGGCGGCATGCCGCGCACCGTGACGGCCATCGCCAGTTGGGACGGCCGCGGCCTGCCCGCTGAACCGGTTTACAAAGCGGCGGCCGAAGACCTCGCCGACGCTCGCAAGAATCAGACCCTGGGTGATCTGTCCAAACGCCTGAACATGGAGCTGGCAGGTTATCGCAGCCTGCTGACCAAAACCGCCCGCGCCCTGCCGCTCGCCACTGAGCCGGCTTCTTATAAAGAAGCGCTGGAAGGCCTCGATGAGCGTTGGGGCGACCCGGCCTACTGGCAAGCGGTGCGCCGCAACACCAGCAGCATCACCCCGTATTACCTGCTGGCCGCTGTCGATCATCGCATCGATGACCTCGGTGAAATCGCCCCGGCCACCCCGGATCAGGCGATCTACCTCGACATCTTCGCCCGCACCTTCTGGATGGGCCTGATCATCACGGTGATCTGCCTGGTGTTGGCGTATCCCCTGGCTTACCTGTTGGCGAACCTGCCGTCGCGGCAGAGCAACCTGCTGATGATTCTGGTGCTGTTGCCGTTCTGGACCTCGATCCTGGTGCGGGTCGCGGCGTGGATCGTGTTGCTGCAATCGGGTGGCCTGATCAACAGCGGCCTGATGGCGATGGGCATCATCGATAAGCCGATCGAGCTGGTGTTCAACCGCGTCGGTGTCTACATCTCCATGGTGCACATCCTGCTGCCGTTCATGATCCTGCCGATCTACAGCGTGATGAAAGGCATTTCGCCGACCTACATGCGTGCCGCGATTTCCCTCGGCTGCCATCCGTTCGCCAGCTTCTGGCGGGTGTATTTCCCGCAGACCTATGCCGGTGTCGGCGCCGGTTGCCTGTTGGTGTTCATCCTCGCCATCGGCTACTACATCACCCCGGCATTGCTGGGCAGCCCGAATGATCAGATGGTCAGCTATTTCGTCGCCTTCTACACCAACACCAGCATCAACTGGGGCATGGCGACCGCACTCGGTGGGCTGCTGCTGTTGGCGACCGTGGTGCTTTATCTGATTTACAGCTGGCTGGTAGGCGCCAGTCGCCTGCGCCTGAGCTAAGGAGAGAACGAAATGCTGAGTCCTTATATGTCGCCCATCGAACGGGTGTGGTTCTACAGCTTGCGGATTCTCTGCGGCTTGATCCTGTTGTTCCTGATTCTGCCGGTGTTGGTGATCATTCCGCTGTCGTTCAACTCCGGCAGTTTCCTGGTGTACCCGCTGCAAGGTTTTTCGCTGCACTGGTATCAGGACTTCTTTGCCTCGGCGGAATGGATGCGTTCGTTGAAGAACAGCATGATCGTGGCCCCGGCAGCGACCGTGTTGGCGATGATCTTCGGTACGCTGGCGGCGATCGGCCTGACTCGGGGAGACTTCCCGGGCAAGGCGCTGGTGATGGCGCTGGTGATTTCGCCGATGGTGGTGCCGGTGGTGATCATCGGTGTGGCCAGTTACCTGACCTTCGCTCCACTGGGATTCGGCAACAGCTATACCTCGCTGATCGTGGTGCACGCCGTGCTGGGCGTGCCGTTCGTGATCATCACGGTGTCGGCGACCTTGCAGGGGTTCAACCACAACCTGGTGCGGGCCGCTGCGAGCCTGGGTGCTTCGCCGCTGACCACGTTCCGCCGGGTGACCTTGCCGCTGATCGCGCCGGGCGTGATCTCGGGGGCGTTGTTTGCCTTCGCGACTTCGTTCGATGAGGTGGTGGTGACGCTGTTCCTCGCAGGTCCCGAGCAAGCGACTCTGCCACGGCAGATGTTCAGCGGCATCCGCGAAAACCTCAGCCCGACCATCGCCGCCGCCGCGACGCTGCTGATTGCCTTCTCGGTGATCCTGCTGCTGACCCTGGAATGGCTGCGTGGGCGTAGCGAGAAATTGCGTACTGCGCAGGTCTGAAGCCACACACCGATCGGCTGTAACTGTAGGTGTAGGAGCGAGCTTGCTCGCGATGTACCTTAGAGCGACGCGGGCATTCAGAAGGCCCGCGTTATCGTTGGCGACCATCGCGAGTAAGCTCGCTCCTACAGTGTTTTTTGGTGTCCCCGGAAACCTTGGTCATTCATGACCTGAATACCAGCCAACCCCAAATCCCCAGCTACTCTTGTGCCCAGCTCCCCTACCTATAAGAGGCTGCGCACATGAGTCTTTCCTCTTTCAAAATCGCTCACAAATTGATCACTGGCGCAGGTGCCATCGAGCAACTGTCCGCCGAGCTGGCACGCCTGGACATCGACAACCCGCTGATCGTCACCGATGCCGCCCTGGTCAAGTCCGGCACCGTGGAGCTGGCACTGGCGCAGTTGGGCGAACGCAGCTACGAGATTTTCGACCGGGTACTGCCGGACCCGGAAATCGCCATCGTCGAAGACTGCATGCAGGTCTATCGCGACGGCGGGCATGACGGACTGATCGGCCTGGGCGGCGGCAGCGCCATCGACATTGCCAAGAGCGTGGCGGCCTATGCCGGCTACCACGGCGCGCTGGAGGATCTGTTCGGTATTGATCAGGTTCCGCGCAAAGGCCCGCCGCTGATCGCCATCCCGACCACGGCGGGTACCGGCTCGGAGGTGACCAACGTCGCCATCCTTTCCGACAAGGTTGCGCAACTGAAGAAGGGCATTGTCAGTGACTACCTGCTGCCGGACGTGGCGCTGGTCAGCCCGCAAATGACCCTGACCTGTCCGCGCAGTGTCACCGCCGCCAGCGGCGTCGATGCACTGGTGCATGCCATCGAGTCCTATCTGTCGGTCAATGCATCGCCGATTACTGATGCGCTGGCTATCGGCGCGATCAAACTGATCGCCAAGGCTTTGCCAAAGGCCTATGCCAATCCTTCCAACCTGCAGGCCCGTGAAGACATGGCCACCGCCAGCCTGATGGCGGGCATGGCGTTCGGCAATGCCGGGGTTGGCGCGGTGCATGCGCTGGCGTATCCGCTGGGCGGGCGTTTCAACATCGCTCATGGTGTCAGTAATGCCTTGTTACTGTCCCATGTCATGACCTGGAACAAGATGGCCTGCATCGATCGCATGCAGGATATAGCCGAGGCCATGGGCGTGAAGACCGCGCATTTGAGTGCCAATGAAGCGGCCGACAAAGCCGTGGAGGCCATGAGCGCATTGTGCGCTGCAGTGGAAATCCCGTCTGGTTTGCGCAGTTTCGGGGTTCCCGAGGATGCAATCCCGGCCATGGCCATGGAAGCCGCGGAGATCGAACGTCTGATGCGCAATAACCCGCGCAAACTGAGTGCTGTCGATATCGAGAAGATCTACCGCGCGGCTTATTAGGCCACCCCAATCATCGCGGTCACGGTGCGCGCGTCAAAGCATGAGGTATACAATGCGCGCCATCGTGATTCTGCTCAGAAAAGGTGCGTCATGCAGCCCTTCGTAATTGCTCCGTCGATTCTCTCCGCCGACTTCGCCCGCCTGGGTGAGGAAGTGGACAACGTCCTGGCCGCCGGCGCCGACTTCGTGCACTTCGATGTCATGGACAACCACTATGTGCCGAACCTGACCATCGGCCCGATGGTCTGCTCGGCGCTGCGCAAGTACGGCGTGACCGCGCCGATCGACGCGCACCTGATGGTCAGCCCGGTGGACCGCATCGTGGGCGACTTCATCGAAGCCGGCGCGACGTACATCACCTTCCACCCGGAAGCCACCCGGCACGTTGACCGCTCCCTGCAACTGATCCGCGAAGGCGGCTGCAAGTCGGGCCTGGTGTTCAACCCGGCGACCCCGCTGGACGTGCTCAAGCACGTGATGGACAAGGTCGACATGATCCTGCTGATGAGCGTCAACCCGGGCTTCGGCGGGCAGAAGTTCATCCCCAGCACCCTCGACAAATTGCGTGAGGCACGGGCGTTGATCGATGCGTCCGGTCGTGACATTCGCCTGGAAATCGACGGCGGCGTGAACGTGAACAACATTCGCGAAATCGCAGCGGCCGGTGCCGACACCTTCGTCGCCGGCTCGGCCATCTTCAATGCGCCGAACTATCAGGAAGTCATCGAAAGGATGCGTTCCGAACTGGCGCTGGCTCGCCCATGAGTGGTTTTGAGCAGCTGTTCCCGGGCCGCCTGCCGCGTCTGGTGATGTTCGATCTGGATGGCACGCTGGTCGATTCGGTCCCGGATCTCGCCGCGGCAGTGGACAACATGCTGCTCAAACTCGGGCGCCAGCCTGTCGGCATCGAGTCGGTGCGTGACTGGGTAGGCAACGGTGTGCACATGCTGGTACGCCGGGCGCTGGCCAATCACATCGACGCCGAGGGTGTCGATGAGATCGAAGCCGAACATGCCCTGGAACTGTTCAACGGCTTTTATGAGGACGGTCACGAGCTGACGGTGGTTTACCCCGGCGTGCGCGATACTCTCAAATGGCTGCAAAAGCAGGGCGTCGAGATGGCGCTGATCACCAACAAGCCGGAGCGTTTCGTCGCGCCGTTGCTGGATCAGATGAAAATCGGTCGTTATTTCCGCTGGATCATCGGCGGCGATACCCTGCCACAGAAAAAACCCGATCCGGCCGCGCTGTTTTTCGTGATGAAAATGGCCAACATTCCGGCTTCGCAGTCGTTGTTCGTTGGCGATTCGCGCAGCGATGTGCTGGCGGCGAAAGCGGCGGGGGTCAAGTGCGTGGCCCTGAGTTATGGCTATAACCACGGCCGGCCGATTGCCGAAGAGTCGCCGGCGTTGGTGATCGACGATCTGCGCAAGCTAATTCCCGGTTGCCTGGATCCGGCCGCTGAGATAACGTTGGTCGACGCTGTCAAACCCCCTTCTGGAAACGCCATCGTGGTGGTCACTCGCAAACTCTGGATGAAAGTCATCAAGGCCCTGGCCCGCTGGCGTTGGCGCGCCTGACTTGATCCTGGCCGGTTTCCGGCGCGTTTGCATACCTGACTGTTCGACCCTCAAGCCACGAGGCACCTCATGATCCGCGAAGAATTCCTGCGTTTGGCCGCTGCCGGCTACAACCGCATCCCGCTTGCCTGCGAAACCCTGGCCGACTTCGACACGCCGCTGTCGATCTACCTGAAGCTGGCCGACGAGCCTAATTCCTACTTGCTGGAGTCTGTACAGGGCGGCGAGAAGTGGGGGCGTTACTCGATCATCGGGTTGCCGTGCCGCACCGTGCTGCGGGTTCACGACCACCACGTGAGCGTGACCGTCGATGGTGTCGAGACCGAAAGCCACGACGTGGAAGACCCGCTGGCCTTCGTCGAAGCCTTCAAGGCTCGCTACAATGTGCCGACCATTGCCGGCCTGCCGCGCTTCAATGGCGGCCTGGTGGGCTACTTCGGTTATGACTGCGTGCGTTACGTGGAAAAGCGTCTGGGCAAGTGCCCGAACCCGGATCCGCTGGGCGTGCCGGACATTCTGCTGATGGTCTCCGACGCCGTCGTGGTGTTCGACAACCTCGCTGGCAAGATGCACGCCATCGTACTGGCCGACCCGGCTCAGGAAGACGCCTTCGAGCAAGGTCGCGCTCGCCTGGAAGAGCTCCTGGAAAAGCTGCGTCAGCCGATCACCCCGCGCCGTGGCCTGGACTTCAGCAAGCAGCAAGCGGCTGACCCGGTGTTTCGCTCCAGCTTCACCCAGGACGATTACGAAAGAGCCGTCGACACAATCAAGGAATACATCCTGGCCGGTGACTGCATGCAGGTCGTGCCGTCCCAGCGCATGTCGATTGATTTCAAGGCAGCACCCATCGATCTGTATCGCGCGCTGCGCTGCTTCAACCCGACGCCTTACATGTACTTCTTCAACTTCGGCGACTTCCACGTCGTCGGCAGTTCGCCGGAAGTGCTGGTACGGGTCGAAGACAACCTGATCACCGTGCGTCCGATTGCCGGCACCCGTCCGCGCGGGGCCAACGAAGAGGCTGATCTGGCACTGGAAAAAGACCTGCTGTCGGATGCCAAGGAAATTGCCGAGCACTTGATGCTGATCGACCTCGGTCGTAACGACACCGGTCGCGTATCGGAGATCGGTTCGGTGAAGCTCACCGAGAAGATGGTGATCGAGCGTTACTCCAACGTGATGCACATCGTGTCGAACGTCACCGGGCAGCTGAAAGCCGGGCTGACGGCAATGGACGCGCTGCGAGCGATTCTGCCGGCGGGCACTTTGTCCGGTGCGCCGAAGATTCGCGCGATGGAAATCATCGACGAGCTGGAGCCGGTCAAGCGGGGTGTCTACGGCGGTGCGGTCGGTTACTTCGCCTGGAACGGCAACATGGACACCGCCATTGCGATCCGCACGGCGGTGATCAAGAACGGCGAACTGCATGTGCAGGCCGGTGGCGGCATCGTCGCCGACTCGGTGCCGGCGCTGGAATGGGAAGAAACCCTGAACAAGCGCCGCGCAATGTTCCGTGCCGTTGCCCTGGCCGAACAAACGCCGAACGCCTGATTCCACAAGGGTTACACCCCAATAAAAAACGCGGCGCCTGTGAGGGCGCCGCGTTTTTTATTGCCTGCACATCAGAAGTCCAGCGCAACACCTACGTTGATGCCTTGTTGGGTGAAGTCGTCGTCCTTGCGAATGTTGTAGCTGGCGCGCAGTGCCAGGTCCCGGGTGAGGTTGTGGCTCACGCCCAGGTTCAGGCGGCTCAGGTGCGATTGCGGGGTGTAGCCTTGCAGCGTGAACTGATTGTTCGGCAGGCTGTTGAGGTTGATGCCCACGTTCTGGGTGTCGTCGTTGTACTCGCGCTCGACAGCCACTTCGCCGAAGACCTGGGTTTGCGGGGTGAACTGGTATTTGCCCTGCAGACCAGCGCCCAGGCGGCGGGAAATGCGGTCCTGATCGGCGAAGGTCAGCGCCGTGGAGTCGTTGCCGTCTTCAGAGTAACCGTCGACTTGCACCTTGGCGAAATCGGCGCTGACAAACGGCGACAGATGCCAGGGGCTGCTGGCCTGTTGTGCAATGTCGTAACCCAGGCGAGCGCTGAAAGCTTCGACGTAGCCGCTGGTATCGCCTTTTTCGCCGCGTTCATTGACGCCCAACTGGAATTTGCGCTTGAGGCTGTCGTAATCCAGATGCCCGGCCGTCAATGCCGCGTCGGCCCACACACGGTTTTGCTGGTATTGGGCGAATACCGTGCCCAGGTAAGTGTTGAGCTTGTAGTCGGAATCGTTGCTGCCGGCTTCGAGCTTCTGGTTATAGAAGCCGGCCGCCAGACCGACGCGCCAGGCATCATCAAGACGATAACTGCCACCGATGTTCAGGTTGGCTCCGTTGCCGTCGGCACTGACCGCGCTGTCCTGACCGTCAAAGTCCTGATGCTGTCCGCCGCCGGCAACAATGGCTCGCCATTGGCCGACGCCTTGCCAGTTTTCCCAATCGGCCAGCCACTGATTGCGCAATTCATCCTGATGCGCGCGCACGGTGCCCTGGGCCATTTCCGGCAGCAAGGTCAGCTCCCACGGCGCTGCCAACAGGGAGTACGCGTAATCGGCAATCAGGCGTTGCCCGGCTTCGGTGGGGTGCACAGAGTCGTTGAAGATCAGCTTGGTCGGGTCCGGCGTGGCGCTGTTGATGCCGTATCGGGCATTCTCGGTGCAACCGTTGCCGCTGAAGCAGGTGGTGATGAGGTTCTGGTCGGTGGCCAGGCCAAACTGTGCCGGGTTGGCGAACGTCTCTTTGAGCAGTACCGGAATGTTGAGCGGGATGACTGAGGCATTGATGTTTTGCAGTCGGCTTACCAGTTCAGTGTTGAACTGGGTGCTGAGCTGGGACGTGAACGCTTGCAGCGGGGTGCCATTGAATGCCGGGGTAAAGCCGATATCGGGCAGCAACCAGACCATGACGTATTTGGCGCCGGCGGTTTGCAGCGCCTGCACGCTGTCGGCCAGTCTGTCAGCTGCGGCGCTGGCCTGGGGCAGGCTGGTGACGCGCCCCTGGAGGAAGTCGTTGCCGCCGCCTGACAGGTAATACAGCGCATTCGGGTCGGCGCGGAAGTTGTTCGACGGCAGGTATCCGGCTCGGGTGCGAGCGCCGGTGTCGGAAGTGCTGGTGATCGAATCCAGAATCTGATCCGTGCGGTAGCCGCCGACGGCCCAGTTGTTGCCATCCGGCTGGCCGTTGCTGGCGCGCACTGCCGAAGATGAGGACGCGGTCTGGTCCGCCGAGAATCCCAGTTTTCCACCCAGTATCTGCGTGGAGTTGAGCGAGCGGACTTCGCCGCTGCCATCCAGGTACACCGGCCCCGTACGGTTGGTAAAGCGTTGTGTCGCCCCGGCAGGCCCGCCAGTGTCGGCAAAGGTCCCGGCGTCGTTGAGGCTGTCCCCGAAGACAATGTAGCTTGTATAAGGATTGGGAGCGGCGTTCGCCTGGGCGCATGCCATAGCGAGCAAGCATCCTGCGAGCGGTACAAACAACGACTGTTTGATCATGAGCAAGTCCGTTTATTTATTGTTGTAGTGAACGAAACGACAGTACCAAAAACTTTCGGCCTTTTGCCATCTGTCGCGAAGCCTTTAAGAGTTTCGCGGGCAGTACCCCCGGCGATATTGCACGCTCTGCCCAGCTAAGTTACTGTGCCGGGACGTACGAATGAGACCTTCCCCGTGTTGATCATCAGTAAACTCCTGGATCAAGTCATCAAGGCACACGCCCGCTGGCGTTGGCGCGCCTGAATTCTTTTGCCGGCCTGGCCGGACCTGTACCGCTTTGCCTTCTTTACCTGTTTGAAATGCCGCTTTGCTGGCGCTACTCCGGCACCTGACAAAGTGCAGCGCTCTGCGGGTCAATCATTCGAAGGCCATCTTTAAAGTCAGTGAATTCAAGAGGTTCTTAACGCCATGTTGCTGATGATCGATAACTACGACTCCTTTACCTACAACGTTGTGCAGTACCTGGGCGAGCTCGGCTCCCAGGTCAAGGTCGTGCGCAACGATGAACTGACCATCGCTGAAATCGAAGCCCTCAATCCTGAGCGTATCGTTGTGTCCCCCGGTCCTTGCACCCCGACCGAAGCCGGTATTTCGATTGAAGCGATCAAGCATTTCGCCGGCAAACTGCCGATTCTTGGCGTCTGCCTTGGCCACCAATCCATCGGCCAGGCCTTTGGCGGTGACGTGGTGCGTGCCCGTCAAGTGATGCACGGTAAGACTAGCCCGGTATTTCACGAGGACAAGGGCGTATTCGCAGGCCTGAATCGCCCGCTGACGGTGACCCGCTATCATTCATTGATCGTCAAGCGTGAAACCCTGCCCGATTGCCTGGAGCTGACGGCCTGGACCCAGCTCGAAGACGGCTCGGTCGACGAGATCATGGGCCTGCGTCACAAGACCCTGAACATCGAGGGCGTGCAGTTTCACCCGGAATCGATTCTCACCGAGCAGGGCCACGAACTGTTCGCCAACTTCCTCAAACAAACCGGCGGCACGCGCTAAGGACTTTTCATGAACATCAAGACAGCCCTGAGCCGCATCGTCGATCACCTCGACCTCAGTACCGATGAAATGCGCGACGTCATGCGCGAAATCATGACCGGGCAATGCTCCGACGCGCAGATTGGCGCGTTCATGATGGCCATGCGCATGAAGAGCGAAAGCATCGACGAAATCGTCGGTGCCGTGTCGGTGATGCGCGAGCTGGCGGACAAGGTCGAACTCAAGACACTCGACGGTGTGGTCGATGTGGTCGGCACCGGCGGTGACGGTGCGAACATCTTCAACGTGTCGACCGCGGCTGCGTTCGTGGTTTCCGCTGCTGGCTGCACCGTGGCCAAACATGGCAACCGTGCAGTCTCGGGCAAGAGCGGCAGTGCTGATCTGCTGGAGGCGGCCGGCATTTACCTGAACCTGACGCCGGTGCAAGTGGCGCGTTGCATTGACAACGTTGGTATTGGTTTCATGTTTGCCCAGACTCATCACTCTGCGATGAAATACGCTGCAAGTCCGCGCCGTGAGCTGGGGCTGCGTACATTGTTCAACATGCTCGGCCCGCTTACGAATCCGGCCGGTGTGAAGCATCAGGTGGTAGGCGTATTCACCCAGGCCTTATGCCGGCCGCTGGCGGAAGTATTGCAGCGCCTGGGCAGCAAACATGTGCTGGTGGTGCATTCGAAGGATGGCCTGGATGAATTCAGCCTGGCAGCACCGACCTTCGTGGCAGAGTTGAAAAACGACCAGATCACCGAGTATTGGGTCGAGCCGGAAGACCTGGGCATGAAGAGCCAGAGCCTGCATGGCCTGGCGGTGGATAGCCCGGCGGCTTCCCTTGAGCTGATTCGTGATGCCCTGGGCAAGCGCAAGACGGAGAACGGTCAGAAAGCGGCCGAAATGATCATGCTCAATGCCGGTGCTGCGCTGTACGCCGCTGACCATGCCAGCAGTTTGAAAGAGGGAGTTGCACTTGCGCACGATGCGCTGCACACCGGTCTCGCTCGAGAGAAGCTCGAGGAACTGGGTGCGTTTACCGCGGTATTCAAAGTGGAGAATGAGGGATGAGTGTACCGACGGTTCTGGAAAACATTCTGGCCCGCAAGGTTCAGGAAGTCGCCGAGCGTAGCGCCCGTGTGAGCTTGAGCGAGCTGGAAAGTCTGGCCAAGGCGGCCGATGCACCCCGTGGTTTTGCCAAGGCATTGCTGGAGCAAGCCAAGAAAAAACAGCCAGCGGTGATTGCCGAAATCAAGAAAGCCTCGCCGAGCAAAGGCGTGATCCGCGAGAACTTCATTCCCGCCGATATTGCCAGAAGCTACGAAAAGGGCGGCGCGACCTGCCTGTCGGTACTCACCGACATCGACTACTTCCAGGGCGCCGATGCCTATCTGCAGCAGGCCCGTGCCGCGTGCAACCTGCCGGTGATCCGCAAGGACTTCATGATCGATCCGTACCAGATCGTCGAAGCCCGTGCGCTGGGCGCCGATTGCGTGCTGTTGATCGTCTCCGCGCTGGACGACGTGAAAATGGCCGAGCTGGCGGCCGTGGCCAAAAGCGTCAATCTCGATGTGCTGGTTGAAGTGCACGACGGCGACGAACTGGAGCGCGCGTTGAAAACCCTCGACACGCCGCTTGTCGGGGTCAACAACCGTAACCTGCACACCTTTGACGTCAGCCTGGAAACCACTCTTGACCTGTTGCCGCGTATCCCGCGTGATCGTCTGGTCATCACCGAGAGCGGCATCCTCAACCGTGCCGATGTCGAGTTGATGGAAATCAGCGACGTCTACGCGTTCCTGGTCGGTGAAGCGTTCATGCGTGCCGAAAGCCCGGGTACCGAGTTGCAGCGCCTGTTCTTCCCTGAGCGCGGTGTGCCCGTCAGCGGTTCTACACTCGACTGATTACCCGCAGATCGAGTTGACCCCTCCACGAGCAAGCCCGCTCCCACACAGAAATTTGCTAACACCAGAAATCCAGTGTGGGAGCGGGCTTGCTCGCGAAGGCGGCATAAGATGCACCACAGACTTCATGTCCTACGGAATAGCTTATGACCTCACCCATCCCCCTGACCATCGAAGCCGGCCTGCAAGCCGAGCAGGATCTGTTGGCCTCGGTCTGCGCCGGCGACGCCGAGTTCGGCCTGCTGTTCTGGCAGCCGACCGATCGGGCACTGGTCATGCCGCGCCGCTTGAATCGCTTGCCCGGTTTCGAAGCCGCGTGCGAAGTGTCGGCGGCGGCAGGTTGGCCGGTGCTGTTGCGTGAAACCGGTGGTGAGCCGGTGCCGCAATCGGCCTCGACCATCAACATCGCACTGGTTTACGCGCCGCCGCGCAGCGAAGGGGATTTGAACCGTATCGAGACCGGTTACCGGCGCTTGTGCGATCCGATCTGTCAGTTGCTCGATGAGTTGGGTGGCACTTCATCTCTGGGTGAAATCGAAGGCGCTTTCTGTGACGGTCGCTTCAACGTCAACCTCGATGGACGCAAAATGGTCGGTACCGCCCAGCGCTGGCGCCAGAGTCAGGGTGGGCAGCGTCCGGTGGGGCTGGTACATGGAGCGATGCTTCTGGATAACGAGCGAGAGTCGATGGTCGCCGCGGTCAATCGTTTCAATGAGGCCTGCGGTCTGGAGCAACGAGTCCGCGCCGAAAGTCACATTGCGCTGCATGAGAAGTTCAAGGCGCCCGATGCATTGGCGCGCCTCGATAAACTCTACCGGTTGATGCTGGCGCAGATGTTCAGCGGCTAGGTTTTCGAGCTTATCGCGTACCGAAGACCACCATGGTCTTGCCTTTGACGTCCACCAGGTTGCGTTCTTCCAGATCCTTGAGCACGCGACCGACCATCTCCCGGGAACAACCGACAATCCGCCCGATTTCCTGACGGGTCACCTTGATTTGCATGCCGTCGGGGTGAGTCATGGCGTCTGGCTGTTTGCACAGCTCCAGCAGGCAGCGGGCAACGCGGCCAGTCACGTCAAAAAATGCCAGGTCACCGACCTTGCGCGTGGTGTTGCGCAGGCGCTGTGCGATTTGTCCGCTGAGGACGTAAAGAATGTCCGGATCCTGCAGGGATAACTCGCGGAATTTTGCGTAGCTGATTTCCGCAACTTCGCATTCAACCTTGGCCCGCACCCAGGCACTGCGTTCCTGCTCCAGGCCGGCTTGCTCAAACAGGCCCAACTCGCCGAAAAAGTCCCCGGCGTTCAGGTAGGAAATGATCATTTCCCGGCCGTCGTCATCTTCAATCAGGATGGTGACTGAGCCTTTGAGGATGAAAAACAGCGTTTCCGAGCGGTCGCCAGCACAAATGATGTTGCTCTTGGCCTGATAACGGCGGCGCTGGCAATGCATCAACAGCTTGTCGAGGTTCTTGATCTTGGGGTTGGGGGCAATAGCAACCATGGTTGTATCCCGAAAAGACTGCACGGTATGTTTGGTTTTTATGAATAGTGAACGCTGGAGTAAAGCTGGCCATGCGCCATTGAATTGGCGTCAGCTTAACAGACACTTCCTGAAATATTCGAGCATTTACCTACAAGTTGGTGGGATATGTCCTAGGACGCCGGACGCTGTCAATCACGGGGCCTGTGCTAAGCTGGCGACCCTTTTTTATACAGTGGAGTCTTGGCGATGAAGGCACGCATCCAATGGGCTGGCGAAGCCATGTTCCTCGGCGAATCCGGTAGCGGTCATGTCGTGGTCATGGACGGTCCGCCCGATGCCGGTGGACGCAATCTGGGTGTCCGGCCGATGGAAATGCTGCTGCTGGGTGTCGGCGGTTGCAGCAATTTCGATGTGGTCAGCATCCTCAAGAAGTCCCGCCAGGCGGTCGAAAGCTGTGAAGCCTTCCTTGAAGCCGAGCGTGCGACCGAAGATCCAAAGGTGTTCACCAGGATCCACATGCACTTCGTGGTCAAGGGCCGCGGCCTGAAAGAAGCCCAGGTCAAGCGCGCCATCGAATTGTCTGCCGAGAAGTATTGCTCGGCCTCGATCATGCTCGGCGCGGCAGGCGTGGCAATCACCCACGACTACGAGATCATCGAGCTCGGTTGAATCGACATTCAACTATCATAAAAGCAGTGCAGACTCTGGCGAACACAAGCTGACGTCTGCATAATGCGCCACTTTTTTCAGGGTAGTGGCCCGTCAGCCGACAGGCCTCGTACCCGAACAGACAACCAAAATCGCCATCGCGAAGAGGTGTTAACCGTCCTACGCAGCTGCGTTGTTCGCATCTGACGGGCATGCTTGATCACGCGGCCTGGCCGCAAACACATAGAGAGTTTTTAACGGTGAAAAGCAAACTCAAGCTCCACGGGTTCAATAACCTGACAAAGACCTTGAGCTTCAACATCTATGACATCTGCTACGCGGAAACCCCGCAAGACCAGCAGGCTTACGTCGAGTACATCAATAAAGAGTACAACGCGAAGCGCCTGACGCAGATTCTCACGGAAGTTGTCGATATCATTGGTGCCAACATCCTGAACATTGCCAGTCAGGACTATGAGCCGCAGGGCGCCAGCGTCACGATCCTGATCTCCGAAGAGCCGGTAACCCCGACCGATAGTCAGATCGAAGAATCCCCGGGCCCGCTGCCCGAAATCATTCTGGCCCACCTCGACAAGAGCCACATCACGGTGCACACCTACCCGGAAATCCATCCGGTCAGCGGTATTGCAACTTTCCGTGTGGACATCGACGTGTCGACTTGCGGGGTCATTTCACCGCTTAAAGCGCTCAACTTCCTGATTCACCAGTTCGATTCGGACATCGTGACCGTGGACTACCGTGTGCGCGGCTTCACCCGTGACGTTGAAGGCAAAAAGCACTTCATCGACCATGAGATCAATTCGATCCAGAACTACCTCTCCGACGACACTTACGACGCGTACCAGATGACCGACGTGAACGTGTACCAGGAAAACCTGTTCCACACCAAGATGCTGCTGAAGAACTTCGAACTGGATAACTACCTGTTCGGCGATGCCACCAGCAACCTGTCCTCTGAGCAGCGCGCCCAGGTGACCGAGCGGGTGAAACACGAAATGCTCGAAATCTTCTACGCGCGCAACATGGCGTAAGCTTTTCAAGCACAAAAAAGGCGACTCCCTCACGGCAGTCGCCTTTTTTATTCTGGCTGGTGGTTCTTGTAGGAGCGAGCTTGCTCCGGGCGGCGTTCCGACGATGGACGTCAACGATAACGAGTGTTTGCTGCATTAACGCGTTGCCCTGACGTTTTTCGCGAGCCGGCTCGCTCCTACAAAAAAAAACAGAGTCAGATCCGGTAAGTACTCTTGGTCATCACCTTGGCCATCAGGCTCATCCCGAATTTCACCGGCGCCGGAAAACGGAACCCGCCAGCATCCAGTGCACTTTCGGCATGCTGTTCTTCATCGATACGCATCTGCTCAAGAATTGCCCGGGACTTTTCATCCTCGGCCGGCAATTGTTCCAGGTGTTCGTTCAGGTGTTTGCACACCTGGTCTTCCGTTGCCGCAACGAACCCCAGGCTGACTTTATCGCTGATCAGGCCTGCCACTGCGCCAATCCCGAAAGACATGCCATAAAACAGCGGATTGAGGATGCTGGTGTGGCTACCCAGTTGATGGATGCGTTGTTCGCACCAGACCAGGTGATCGATTTCTTCTTCGGCGGCATGTTCCATGGCAGCACGCACTTGCGGCAGTTTGGCGGTCAGCGCCTGCCCCTGATACAACGCCTGGGCACAGACTTCGCCGGTATGGTTGATGCGCATCAGGCCGGCAACGTGGCGTGTGTCTTCATCGCTCATTTTTGCATCCGGCTGCACGATGGCGGGCGACGGACGGTACGGCTGGCCGCTGAAGGGCAGCAGGGTACGCATCGCGGCATCGGCTTGCAGCAGAAGGCGGTCAATCGGCGAGTAGTGACGTTGGGTAGTCATGCTGACCTCCGGGGGAATTTCGGTGGCCAGTTTAACCCAAACGGCCGGGGAAGGATTGCGCTGGGTCATTGTGATGCAGAGGCTGTGACAGTCCTGTGATGCCCTTGTGGGAGCGGGCTTGCTCGCGAAGAGGGACTGACATTCAGCATCTATGCTGGCTGATACTCCGTCTTCGCGAGCAAGCCCGCTCCCACAAGGTGAGGCAGTAACTCAGCCCGGCGGCCAGTGCATCTGGCGCTGACCCAACACGTGCATATGAATGTGGTAGACGGTTTGTCCACCCAATTCATTGCAGTTCATGACCACCCGGAAACCTTCTTCACAGCCCAGTTCCAGGGCCAGACGCTGCGCGGTGAACAGAATGTGCCCGGCCAGCGCCTTATCGTCCTCGGTGAGGTCGTTGAGGGTGCGCACCGGTTTCTTCGGGACTACCAGGAAATGTACCGGTGCCTGTGGGGCGATGTCGTGGAAGGCCAGTACCTGGTCGTCCTCGTAAATGATCTTCGCCGGGATTTCCCGGTTGATGATCTTGGTGAACAGAGTATCCACAGCTGTTTTCTCCGTTGTTTGGGCTGGCCTGAGTGTACTCATGGCTTATGCCAGCGCCCAGCCTTTTACCTTGAGTTGGATCAGCGCGGGCAGTAAGCCTTGTTGACCATGCCGGCGATCGTGCGAGTCAGCCAGCGCGAGCCGAGCCTTGGCAGGAAGGCAAGCCAGCGGTTGCGCCGCCCCGGAATAATGATCGCGCGATTCTTTTCCAGTGCGCGTACGGTGTAGAGCGCCACTTCCTCGGGGCTCATCAACAAATTGCTGTTGGTCAGTTTGTCGCTGTTGAGTTGCGCGGTGCGGAAAAACGCCGTGCGGGTCGGTCCGGGGCAGAGCACGGAAACCTTGACCGCGCACTTTTTCAGCTCGACGCGCAATCCTTCGGAAAAGTGCAGCACATAGGCCTTGCTGGCGTAATAGGTACTCATCCACGGTCCCGGTTGAAACGCCGCCACCGAGGCCACATTCAGAATCTGCCCGCCGCCTTGCAGGGCCATGCTGTTGCCGATGGCGTGACACAGGCGGGTGAGGGCGAGGATGTTCACTTCGATCAGGTCTTGCTCGGTCATCCAGTCCTGGGCCAGAAACGGGCCGCATGTGCCGATACCGGCGCAGTTGACCAGCAGGTCGATCTGCCGGTCGCCTTCTTCCAGCTCCAGCAGGAATCCGGACAGGCGCAGCGGTTCGCCCAGGTCGCAGGCACGGAACAACACTTCCACACCGAACCTTTGGGTCAGTTCAATCGCAATGCTTTCCAGCTGATCACGTTGTCGGGCCACCAGAATCAGGCTGCGGCCGCGCCGGGCCAGCGCTTCGGCCATTGCCAGGCCGATGCCGCTGGAGGCGCCAGTGATCAGAGCGTAACGGGTCATGCAGTTCTCCATCGCAACAGCTCCGCGCCGCGACGCAGGTGTCACGGGCCAGGAGCGCTGTTCATTCTTTCGCAGAGTCTACAGGGGGCTGGGCCTCTTCGGCTGCATCGTTGGCGGAATTTGGCAGCGGTTCGACCTCGACGTCGATTTCATCCGTGATGACCGAACTGCTTTCGTAGCTACTCTGTGCGGCGCTTTTGTATCCTTCCCGTATCGCCGTGAGACCACCGGCCAGCGAGCCGAACAGAATCAGCGCGATAACAATCAGCCACAGCGAAGACAATACCTTGACCGCGGTACTGTTCGGCGGAGGCGGCGGGCCGTAGCGGTTGGCGGTGTCGTTGCCCGGTACGACCATGATCACGAACGGGAAGAAACTGCCAACGAACGGCACCAGGTTCAGCAGCCACAGCCAGCCGGACCAGCCGACATCGTGCAAACGTTGAACGGTGATCTGGATGCTGACGAATACAAATCCGACGAACAGGATCAAGGCCAGCATGCTGCCCAATATCAGGCCGGCGGTCGAATCCGCGACGATGAGAGCCAGAGCGACCAATGCAAACACCCCGCAAACAGCCAGGAGCACAGTTGACAGCACCAACGTCCAGGCGAGGTAACGCAAGCGGCCGATTCGGCCATCGAAACTGAATGGCTTGAGTATGGCGAATTCCGCCACGGCTTCGCCGACGGGCGCGCGAGGTGGAGCGTAAGGAGACAGCGGATCTGCCAAAGGGGCCTGATTGCTGGCCGGAGTATGGTCATGCACGTCGGCGAGGTTCAACTCGATCGGTGTTTCGGCTTCGATGCGGGCGTCGATACCGGTTTTGCTCAGTGCCTGGAGGTAGGTCTGGGCATCGGCCTGCGACAGGTTGCGTTTGAGCGCTACCGGACGCCCGCTGAACAGGCGTTCGATGGCCGCGACATCGCTTTTGAACAAGTCGGCGAGGTTGAGCTTTGCAGTGGTGGTGTCGACACCGGGCAGCAAGCCACCCTCGAAGACGATCTTGAAACGGTTTTCGTCCATATTCGAGGCATCCTTGTCGCGAGCGGTTGAAAGAAGAATGTTGTGTCCGGGCGAGTGTAAGGCCAGCCGGGTGAGGCTGGCCAAGTTTTACTGTCAGCGCGGCCAGCGTTTGGGCAACCGGGCCGCATGCTCCAGGGCCTGGCGGTACTCGGCGTCGAGACGTGCAATCAACTGCTCGACGCTCGGCAAGTCCTCGATTTCTCCCACGCCCTGGCCTGCGGACCAAACGGTCTTCCAGGCTTTGGCTTCATCGCTCACGGGCTTGAGCTTGGAGCCGAAGTTGATCTCGCCCTTGCCTTGCAAGGCGGCCATGTCGAAACCGGCGGCCTCCAGGCTCTTGCGCATGAAGCTCGCGGGGACACCTGACACGGCTGGAGTATGGATGATGTCTGCCGCTTTGGAAGACAGCAGCATTTCTTTGTAGGCGTCGGGTGCGTGGCTTTCGGTCGTGCCGATAAATCGCGTGCCGAAGTAGGCCAGATCCGCGCCGAGCAATTGGGCGGCAAGAATTTCATGGCCGTGGTTCAAGCAACCGGCCAGCAACAGGGTCTTGTCGAAGAACTGGCGGATCTCGGCAATCAGCGAGAACGGGCTCCAGGTCCCGGCGTGCCCACCGGCACCGGCCGCCACGGCAATCAAGCCATCCACGCCCGCTTCGGCCGCTTTCTCGGCATGACGACGGGTTGTCACATCATGGAACACCAGGCCACCGTAGCCATGGACCGCGTCGACCAGTTCCTTTACGGCGCCGAGGCTGGTGATCACGATCGGCACTTTGTGTTCGACGCAGATCTGCAGATCTGCCTGTAAGCGTGGATTGCTGTTATGGACGATCAGGTTCACGGCATAAGGCGCGGGGTTTTCCAGTGTCGCAAGCCCCGCTTCGATTTCTTCCAGCCAGGCCTTGAAACCACTGCTTTCACGCTGATTCAGCGCCGGGAAGCTGCCGACCACGCCCTGGCGACAACAGGCGAGTACCAATTGCGGATTGGAAATCAGGAACATCGGCGCTGCCACTACGGGCAGACGCAAACGTTGTTCGAGCAGAGCGGGCAGCGACATTGGAAGTACCCCGGTGAGTTGTGCCTATTGGATTTAGAACGGCCGAACGACGACCAGAATTACGATTGCCAGCAATATCAGAACCGGAACCTCATTGAACCAGCGATAAAAGACATGGCTGCGGGTGTTTTCGCCACGGGCAAAACGTTTTACCTGCGCGCCGCACATGTGGTGGTAGCCGATCAGAATCACCACCAGCGTCAGCTTGGCGTGCATCCAGCCACCCTGAGTGAAATACGCACTCGGATTGAGGCTGATCAGCCAGCCGCCAAAGATCAGCGTCGCGATCATCGCCGGGCCCATGATGCCTCGGTAGAGCTTGCGCTCCATGATGCTGAAGCGTTCCTTGCTGACGGTATCTTCGCTTTGAGCGTGATAGACGAACAGCCGCGGCAGGTAGAACAGGCCGGCAAACCAGCTGACGACGCTGACGATGTGAAGCGCTTTGAGCCACAGATAAAGCATTTTTAGTTATTCCCCAATTCACGGTAGCCGGAATAGTAGAGGCTTGAGGCTCCGCACGTCACCTTGACGGTTGTCGCAGGGGCGCGCGCCCCCTATTATCGACGGCTTTCCAGTGGGTTCGTTGAGGGCAGGTTTATGGTCAAGGTCGGTATCGTCGGCGGCACGGGTTACACCGGTGTCGAACTGCTGCGTCTGTTGGCGCAACATCCGCAAGCTGAAGTGGTTGTCATCACTTCCCGATCCGAGGCCGGCCTGGCCGTAGCCGACATGTACCCGAACCTGCGAGGCCATTACGACGGCCTGGCGTTCAGCGTTCCGGACATCAAGACCCTCGGTGCTTGCGATGTGGTGTTCTTCGCCACGCCGCACGGTGTTGCCCACGCCTTGGCGGGTGAACTGCTGGCGGCCGGGACCAAGGTCATCGACCTGTCGGCCGACTTCCGTCTGCAAGACGCGGATGAATGGGCCAAGTGGTACGGCCAGCCGCACGGCGCACCGGAGTTGCTGGACGAGGCGGTTTACGGCTTGCCGGAAGTCAATCGCGAGCAGATCAGGAAAGCACGCCTGATCGCCGTGCCTGGCTGCTACCCGACTGCAACGCAATTGGGTTTCCTGCCATTGCTCGAAGCCGGCCTGGCCGATGTTTCGCATCTGATTGCCGACTGCAAATCCGGCGTCAGCGGTGCCGGTCGTGGTGCCTCCGTAGGCTCGCTGTATTCCGAGACTTCGGAAAGCATGAAGGCCTATGCCGTCAAAGGTCACCGTCACCTGCCGGAAATTCGCCAGGGGCTGCGTCGTGCAGCGGGCAAGGATGTCGGCCTGACCTTCGTTCCACACCTGACACCGATGATTCGCGGCATTCACTCGACGCTCTACGCCACTGTTGTTGATCGTTCGGTGGATCTGCAGGCGCTGTTTGAAAAGCGTTATGCCAACGAACCGTTCGTCGATGTGATGCCTGCCGGCAGCCATCCGGAGACTCGTAGCGTACGGGGTGCCAACGTCTGCCGTATTGCCGTGCATCGCCCTCAGGATGGCGATCTGGTGGTAGTGCTGTCGGTGATCGACAACCTGGTCAAAGGGGCGTCGGGGCAGGCGGTGCAGAACCTGAACATTCTGTTCGGGCTGGACGAGCGTCTGGGCCTGTCTCACGCAGGCATGTTGCCGTAAGGTTTATCGAGTACAGCAAAAGGCCCGTCTGACGGGCCTTTTTGCATTCCGGGCCGGCGATTGGATTGGTTGATATACCATAACAATAGTTGACCGCTTTTCTAGGAGAAGCGGATAATGCGCGTCATCACGCAATATGACGGCGTAACGCCGGGAGATAGTCAGCATGAGCGTCGAATCCTTCACCCCCACGGCTTTGCAATTCACCCACGGTGCCGCGCACAAGGTGAAGAGCCTGGTCGATGAAGAGGGGAATGATCGCTTGAAGCTGCGCGTATTCGTTACGGGCGGCGGTTGTTCAGGTTTTCAGTACGGCTTCACTTTCGATGAGGAAGTGGCCGATGACGACACCATCGTCGAGCGCGAAGGTGTGAGTCTGGTGGTCGATCCGATGAGCTTCCAGTATCTGGCGGGTGCCGAAGTGGACTACCAGGAAGGTCTGGAAGGTTCGCGTTTCGTCATCAAGAACCCGAATGCGACCACCACCTGTGGCTGCGGTTCTTCGTTCTCGATCTGATCAGCGCACCTGTTCCACAAAACGCCGCACGGCCTCATGGTCTTGCGGCGTTTTGCTGTGTGGAGGATTCAGGCGGGGTAGATGGCGCCGAGTACGCGCAAACCACGGGCACCGGTAACGCTCGGGCGGTTTGCAGCGATGCCTTCGAGGCAGCAATGAGCCAGCCACGCAAAGGCCATGGCTTCGACCCAGTCGGGGTCTACACCGTAAGTAGCGGTGCTGCTGACACTTGCGTTTGGCAACAGGTTGGCCAGGCGACTCATCAGCGCGGTGTTGTGGGCGCCGCCGCCGCAGACCAGCAGTTCCTGCGTGTCTGCCTGGGCACTTTGCAGTGACTCGATGATGGTCAGCGCGGTCAGCTCAAGCAGCGTCGCCTGAACATCCTCGGCGCTGAAGGCTGGCAGTTGTGCCAGATGCTGCGTCAGCCATGGCAGGTTGAACACTTCCCGGCCGGTACTCTTCGGGCCTTTGGTGACAAAGAACGGATCGCTGAGCAGCGCATTCAACAGCACCGGTCGGACGTTGCCACTGGCAGCCCATTGGCCGTCACGGTCAAAGTGATCGCCGCGTTGCTGATTAATCCAGGCGTCCAGCAGCACATTGCCTGGGCCGCAGTCGAAACCGGCAACCGGCTTGCCGGGCTCGATCAGGCTGAGGTTGCTGAAGCCGCCTACGTTCAGCACCGCGCGGTTGCCGGCCCGTTTTTCAAACAGGGCTTCATGAAAGGCGGGAACCAGCGGTGCGCCTTGCCCGCCGGCAGCAACATCGCGGCTGCGGAAATCGCTGACCACGGTGATGCCAGTCAGCTCCGTCAGCAGGGCCGGGTTGCCGATCTGCACGGTAAAACCGCGAGCCGGTTCATGACGGATGGTCTGGCCATGGCTACCGATTGCCCGAATGTCGTCAGGCTTCAATTGCTGTTGAGCGAGAAGGGCATGAATCCCTTGGGCTGCCAGTTTCACCCAGTTCTGCTGGGCGACGGCGGAGCGGGCAATTTCGTCCGGGCCACTGGCGCACAAGCCAAGTAGCTCGGCGCGCAGGGAATCGGGCATCGGGATGTAGTGGGAGGCAATCAGCCTGATCGCCGGGGCTTGCTCGATCAGCGCGATATCCAGGCCATCAAGGCTGGTCCCGGACATCACACCTATATAGAGCGCCATGACTTAACGCTTGCTCGAAGCCAGCAGGGTGGCTTTTTCCTGTTCCATGCGCGCCATCAGCGGCTGGCTTTGGGCGAGGAAGCGTGCGCGTTCGGCCTTGGCAATCGGATCGGCCATCGGCAGTTTCTGGCCCAGCGGGTCGACGTGCACGCCATTGACCTGGAACTCGTAGTGCAAGTGCGGCCCGGTGGAGAGGCCGGTAGTGCCGATATAGCCAATCACCTGGCCCTGTTTCACCGTGCCGCCAGTCTTCACGCCTTTGGCGAAGCCTTGCATATGGCCGTAGAGCGTGGTGTAGGTATTGCCGTGCTGGAGGATCACGGTATTGCCGTAGCCACCACGGCGGCCGGCGAGCAACACCTTGCCATCACCGGCCGCCTTGATCGGCGTACCGCGCGGCGCAGCGTAGTCGACACCTTTGTGGGCGCGGATCTTGTTCAGGATCGGGTGTTTGCGGCCCATGGAAAACTTCGAGCTGATGCGGGCAAAGTCCACCGGTGTGCGGATGAACGCCTTGCGCATGCTGTTGCCGTCAGCGGTGTAGTAGCTGCTGTTGCCCTGTTTGTTGGTGTAGCGAACCGCGGTGTAGGTCTTGCCGCGGTTGGTGAAACGCGCCGACAGGATCGGGCCGTTGCCGACGGCTTTGCCGTTGACTACCTTTTGCTCGTAGATCACGTCGAATTCGTCGCCCTGGCGAATATCCTGGGCAAAGTCCACGTCGTAGCCAAACACGCTGGCCATGTCCATGGTCAGGCTGTGGGACAGGCCTGCACGGGCCGCGGACTGCGACAGCGAGCTGTTGATCACGCCGTGAACGTAAGCGGAGCGCACGCTCGGTTTCGCGGTAATGCGGTTGAACGTGTAGCCCTTGTCGTTCTTGGTCAGGCTGATGCTTTCGAGGTCGTTGAGCTTGCTGTGCAAGTTGCTCAACTGGCCGTCAGGGCTCAGTTCGAATTCGAGTTTTTGCCCATGCTTGAGCTGGCTGAACTGCTTGGCCTGCTTGTCGCTGGCCAGTATTTCATGCACTGAGGTGGTGGGGAGGCCGACTTTCGCGAACAGAGTAGAGAGGGTGTCGCCCTTGGCGACGATCACTTCCCTGTGGCTTGCCGGCTTCTTTTCTTCGACGACCGGCGCCGGCTCGGCCAGAGCTGTTT
The DNA here is from genome assembly GCF_047304225.1 of Pseudomonas sp. Pseusp3. Lineage (NCBI taxonomy): Bacteria > Pseudomonadati > Pseudomonadota > Gammaproteobacteria > Pseudomonadales > Pseudomonadaceae > Pseudomonas > Pseudomonas sp. Pseusp3. The sequence goes on from NZ_JBGLYV010000023.1 coordinate 68,803, forward strand.
CCTGGGTGTCCTCGGCGCTGTTGTCGATCTGCGCGAAGGGAGATGTTGCTGGTTCATTTGTGGCTTGAACGGCGTCAGCAGCGTCTTGATCTTGTGTCAGTTGTTCAGCAGGACTTTCCAGTTCAAGACTGAGGGTCGTCTTTTTGGCTTCAACATCGCTGGAAGGGAATACCAGGAGCGCCAGGCTGAGAAGGGCGGCGATGCCACTTGCGGCGAGCAGGTGGGTTTTCGGGTAAAGCGGCGGCGCTTTAGACGATTCTGTGGTCATAAGTGGTTTTGACTTTGAAAAAGATGAATTGGAAAAGATGAATGACATGATGAAGATGAAATAACTGTATAAAATATAACCAAATCATCTTTGAAGCAAGTCCGCAGGCACCCTGTCTGCGGATTGGCGTCCGTGCGCCGGGCAAACCTTGTATTTGACGCGCGATCTTGTATGGTTGGTTCCCTTTGAATCTGAGCCTTGCGGGTCTGTTATGAAGTCGGTTGAAGAGCAGCTAGCGCTGATCAAACGTGGTGCGGAAGAACTGTTGGTCGAGTCCGAGCTGATTGAAAAGCTCAAGCGTGGCCAGCCGCTACGTATTAAGGCGGGCTTCGATCCAACGGCTCCGGATCTGCACTTGGGTCACACCGTGCTTATCAATAAGCTGCGCCAGTTCCAGGAACTGGGGCATCAGGTGATCTTCCTGATTGGTGACTTCACCGGGATGATCGGTGATCCGAGCGGCAAGAGTGCTACGCGCCCGCCGCTCACTCGCGAGCAGGTTCTCGAGAACGCCGAGACCTACAAGACTCAGGTCTTCAAGATTCTGGATCCGGCTAAAACCGAGGTGGCATTCAACTCCACCTGGATGGATCAGATGGGGCCGGCCGACTTCATTCGCCTGACTTCGCAGTACACCGTGGCTCGCATGCTCGAGCGCGATGACTTCGACAAGCGCTATACGACCAATCAGCCGATCGCCATTCATGAGTTCCTCTATCCGCTGGTTCAGGGTTACGACTCGGTAGCTCTGCGCGCAGACGTCGAGCTCGGCGGCACCGATCAGAAGTTCAACTTGCTGATGGGGCGTGAGCTGCAGCGTGGTTATGGTCAGGAAGCCCAGTGCATTTTGACCATGCCGCTGCTTGAAGGCCTGGATGGCGTGAAGAAGATGTCCAAGTCCCTGGGCAACTACGTCGGTATCCAGGAAGCGCCGGGCGTGATGTACAGCAAGCTGGTCTCCATTCCGGATGTGCTGATGTGGCGATACTTCGAGTTGCTCAGCTTCCGCTCCATGGATGAGATCAATGCGTTTCGCGCTGATGTGGAGGCGGGCGCCAATCCGCGCGATATCAAGATCAAGCTGGCTGAAGAGATCGTTGCGCGCTTCCATGGTGAGGAGGCTGCGGCCAATGCTCATCGTGCAGCCGGTAACCGTATGAAGGAAGGCGAGCTGCCGGATGATCTGCCAGAGATCGAATTGACGGCTGCCGAAGATATGCCGATCGCTGCCGTCCTTAATAAAGCGGGCCTGGTGAAGAACTCGGCGATGGCGCGAGATCTTCTCGGTTCGGGTGGCGTGCGTATAGATGGTGAGGTGGTTGATCGCACCTTTATATATGCGTTGGGTGCAACCCATGTTTGCCAGGCCGGCAAGAAGGCATTTGCGCGTATTACGCTCAAGGCTGAATAAAGTTGAAATAAAGTGTTGACGGCGAATTTTAGAAGCCTATAATTCGCCCCACTTCCGGCGCAGTCGAAACGGAAAACTCCTTGGAAAACAAAGAGTTATGTAGGTTTCGGC
>NZ_JBGLYV010000240.1:0-629 GCF_047304225.1 Pseudomonas sp. Pseusp3
GAAAGATCTTAACCAACCGCTCTTTAACAACTGAATCAAGCAATTCGTGTGGGTGCTTGTGGAGTCAGACTGCTAGTCAACAGATTATCAGCATCACAAGTTACTCCGCGAGAAATCAAAGATGTAACCAACGATTGCTGAGCCAAGTTTAGGGTTTTCTCAAAACCCAAAGATGTTTGAACTGAAGAGTTTGATCATGGCTCAGATTGAACGCTGGCGGCAGGCCTAACACATGCAAGTCGAGCGGATGACGGGAGCTTGCTCCCGAATTCAGCGGCGGACGGGTGAGTAATGCCTAGGAATCTGCCTGGTAGTGGGGGACAACGTCTCGAAAGGGACGCTAATACCGCATACGTCCTACGGGAGAAAGCAGGGGACCTTCGGGCCTTGCGCTATCAGATGAGCCTAGGTCGGATTAGCTAGTTGGTGAGGTAATGGCTCACCAAGGCGACGATCCGTAACTGGTCTGAGAGGATGATCAGTCACACTGGAACTGAGACACGGTCCAGACTCCTACGGGAGGCAGCAGTGGGGAATATTGGACAATGGGCGAAAGCCTGATCCAGCCATGCCGCGTGTGTGAAGAAGGTCTTCGGATTGTAAAGCACTTTAAGTTGGGAGGAAGGGCA
>NZ_JBGLYV010000241.1:0-570 GCF_047304225.1 Pseudomonas sp. Pseusp3
TTCACCCGAGTTCTCTCAAGCGCCTTGGTATTCTCTACCCAACCACCTGTGTCGGTTTGGGGTACGGTTCCTGGTTACCTGAAGCTTAGAAGCTTTTCTTGGAAGCATGGCATCAACCACTTCGTCACCCAAAGGGTAACTCGTCATCAGCTCTCGGCCTTAAGATCCCGGATTTACCTAAGATCTCAGCCTACCACCTTAAACTTGGACAACCAACGCCAAGCTGGCCTAGCCTTCTCCGTCCCTCCATCGCAATAACCAGAAGTACAGGAATATTAACCTGTTTTCCATCGACTACGCTTTTCAGCCTCGCCTTAGGGACCGACTAACCCTGCGTCGATTAACGTTGCGCAGGAAACCTTGGTCTTTCGGCGTGGGTGTTTTTCACACCCATTGTCGTTACTCATGTCAGCATTCGCACTTCTGATACCTCCAGCAAGCTTCTCAACTCACCTTCACAGGCTTACAGAACGCTCCTCTACCGCATCACTTGCGTGATACCCGTAGCTTCGGTGTATGGTTTGAGCCCCGTTACATCTTCCGCGCAGGCCGACTCGACTAGTGAGCTAT
>NZ_JBGLYV010000242.1:0-568 GCF_047304225.1 Pseudomonas sp. Pseusp3
ATGACTCGACGAGCCTGACCTCGGACAACCTGGTGACGCTGACGGCAACCAAGACCGACAAGGACGGCGACAGCGCCCAGGCAACCCTCAACATCGGGCAGAACCTGGTGTTCAAGGATGACGGACCAAGCATCAGTACCACCGGTGTGGAGCTGACGCTGACGGTGGACGAAACGGTGCTGGCAACCAACGCCACCCAGAGCTTCGCCGCCAATTTCACCTCGGCGTTTGGCGCCGATGGTGCCGGCACCCTGACCTATGCGCTGGGCGTGGTGGCGGGTGCTTCCGGGCTGACCGACACGGCCACGGGCGAGGCGGTGAACCTGTCACTCAACGGCACCGTGGTCGAAGGCCGCACGGCCACGACCAGCCTGCTGGTGTTTACGGCCAGCGTGGCCGCCAACGGTGATGTCACCCTCGACCAGATTCGCGCAGTGGTGCATCCCGACGCCACCAATCCGGATGACTCGACGAGCCTGACCTCGGACAATCTGGTGACGCTGACGGCAACCAAGACCGACAAGGACGGCGACAGCGCCATGGCGACGCTGAACATCGGGCAGAACCT
>NZ_JBGLYV010000243.1:0-551 GCF_047304225.1 Pseudomonas sp. Pseusp3
TGGATCACCTCCTTAATCGACGACTCAGCTGCTCCATAAGTTCCCACACGAATTGCTTGATTCATTGAAGAAGACGATAGAAGCAGCTTTAAGCTCCAAGCTGATAGCTCACGCTAACAGTTACAAGCTCGAAATTGGGTCTGTAGCTCAGTTGGTTAGAGCGCACCCCTGATAAGGGTGAGGTCGGCAGTTCGAATCTGCCCAGACCCACCAATTTTGTATGGGGCCATAGCTCAGCTGGGAGAGCGCCTGCCTTGCACGCAGGAGGTCAGCGGTTCGATCCCGCTTGGCTCCACCATAAACTGCTTCAACGTGTCGAAGAGTTTAGAAATGAATATTCCGCGATGAATATTGATTTCTAGTCTTTTGATTAGATCGTTCTTTAAAAATTTGGGTATGTGATAGAAAGATAGACTGAACGTTACTTTCACTGGTAACGGATCAGGCTAAGGTAAAATTTGTGAGTTGCTCTATGAGCAAGTGCGAATTTTCGGCGAATGTCGTCTTCATAGTATAACCAGATTGCTTGGGGTTATATGGTCAAGTGAAGA
>NZ_JBGLYV010000244.1:0-531 GCF_047304225.1 Pseudomonas sp. Pseusp3
GTGTGTCAGTCGACATCAATGTTCGATGACCCACCGCATTCGCGAGCAAGTCGGATCGCCGCACCACCGCTCCCACAGGGTTTTGTGTGTATGGGGATCAGTTGGAATCAGGTCCTTTTGTCATCGCCGGGCTCGACATGGACACCCCGTTTATCCCCTGGCTGGGCATGGACGCCACGGTCATCCCCTGGCTGGGCATGGACACCTCGGTCATCGCCGACTTCGCCGTTGGCATGAACGCCTCGGTCATCGCCGACTTCGCCGTTGGCATGAACGCCTCGGTCATCGCCGACTTCGCCGTTGGCATGAACGCCACGATCGTCGCCGACTTCACCAGCGCGATGCACGCCGCGGTCATCCCCGGGTTCATCATGGGTGCCGCTGCGTCCTGAGGACGAGGCCGATCCGGAGTGACCCGAACCGCTGTTGGCACTGCCATGGCCGCTGTTGCTGCCATGGTCGCCACCGTGGCCGCTGCCGCCACCACTGCCACCACTGCCACCACCGCCACTTCCGCCGCCACCGCCGCTG
>NZ_JBGLYV010000245.1:0-530 GCF_047304225.1 Pseudomonas sp. Pseusp3
CGGGGGCATTGCCCTACGGTTTGCTTCGCTGCACCTCCCTGCAATGTGTGCGGCTTCGCCGCACGGCGCTGCGCGCCCATCCCCGGATGAACACCTCCGCTCAGCCTGCCGAGGGGGCGGGTGGATCAAGATCAAAAGCGGCAGGCGAGCTAACGCTCGGCCTGTTGAGTGGTGAGGAGCGTGGGGTACGCCGGTCTGCTTTTGCTCTGCTCTGCTCTGCTCTGCTCTGCTCTGCTCTGCTCTGCTCTTGCTCTTCTGTGGGAGCGGGCTTGCTCGCGAATGCGGTGGGTCAGAGAAGAAGATGTCGATTGTCACACCGCCTTCGCGAGCAAGCCCGCTCCCACAGTTGACTGGTGCCGGGCCAAGGTCCGTTTACGCCTCCTGAACCACGGTGGGAACGAGCCTGCTCGCGATCAGGCCGGCGAGCAGACCGCCTCGCTTCTGCTTTTGTTTTTGCTTTGGCTTTTGATCTTCTTGCCCCCTCGAGAGGCCGAGCGCAGGTTCTGCGCAGTGGGCAACCCGGCATGGAT
>NZ_JBGLYV010000246.1:0-508 GCF_047304225.1 Pseudomonas sp. Pseusp3
CTGGTGCGCGCCGAACGCATCACCAATGAATACCGCGCCAGACTGGAAGCCGAAGGGCATCCGTGCAAGCTGATTTTCGTCACCCCGGACTATTACGAAGAGCGCCCGAAAGCCTGCATGAATGGCTGGGGCAGTATTTTTCTGACGGTCACCCCCGACGGCACCGCCCTGCCCTGTCACGGTGCCCGACAGCTGCCAGTACAGTTTCCCAACGTGCGCGACCACAGCATGCAACACATCTGGTACGACTCGTTCGGCTTCAACCGCTTTCGCGGTTATGACTGGATGCCCGAACCGTGCCGCTCCTGTGACGAGAAAGAACAAGACTTCGGCGGCTGCCGCTGTCAGGCGTTCATGCTCACGGGGGACGCCAGCAACGCCGACCCGGTGTGCAGCAAGTCGCCACAACACGGCGTGATCCTCAAGGCTCGCGAAGAAGCCGAACACGCAACCCAGACCATCGACCAACTGGCCTTTCGCAATGAACGAAACTCACGCCTCATCGCCA
>NZ_JBGLYV010000247.1:0-503 GCF_047304225.1 Pseudomonas sp. Pseusp3
GCTCCGTGGGCCCGCCGCGATCGGCCATCCCTGGCCGTACGCGGCTAACCCGGCATCCATGCCGGGTTGCCCACTGCACAGAACCTGCGCTCGGCCTCTCGAGGGGGCAAGCAGATCAAAAGCCAAAGCGAGGCGGCCTGACAGCCGACCTGACCGCGATTGAACGCGCTTCCCTGTAGGAGCGAGCCTGCTCGCGAAAAACGCCGGGACACCGCGGGGACTCAGACAGCCCACGTCATCGTTGACGACCATCGCGAGCAAGCTCGCTCCTACAGGCTGGCGTTCATCCTCTCCGGCCCTGAATGCAATTTGGCGCAGGGGATTCAATAGATGATTACCTTGGTGGCGATGTTGTTTTTGTGTGCGTATCCGTTTCTGCGGTCACGGCTACTTGTGGTTCCGCCTTTACGGCGGATTACTTGGAAGAGCGGAGCGCCGCCCGGCCCCAAGTAACCAAGGGCTCTTGCCCCTGACGTTCGGTGCCTCGCTCCGGTCCTGCTCCG
>NZ_JBGLYV010000248.1:0-497 GCF_047304225.1 Pseudomonas sp. Pseusp3
TCAGCTCGACCGACATCGATCACGATGCCACGGCGACCTGGAGCATCAATGGCTCGCCAACTGGAACCTATGGCTCGATCGCCGTGGACAGCAGCGGCCAGTGGACGTACACCCTGGCCAACGGCACCGATGGCGTTGCCAGTGCCGTGCAATCGCTGAAGGCCGGCGAGAGCCATGATGAAGTGTTTAGCGTACAAGTCAGCGACGGCCTCGGCGGGGTGGACACCCAGCTGGTGACCGTCACCGTCACCGGTAGCAACGATGCGCCGGTGCTCAGTTTCGCGGAGGGCAATGCGACCGGCGCGGTGCAGGAAGACACCACGCTCAGCGTCAGCGGCCAGTTCAGCTCGGCCGACATCGATCATGACGCCACCGCCACCTGGAGTATTGCCGGGTCAAATACCGGCACCTTTGGCGCGATCGCCGTGGACAGCAGCGGCCAGTGGACGTACACCCTGGCCAACGGCACCGATGGCGTTGCCAGTGCGGTGCAGTCG
>NZ_JBGLYV010000249.1:0-465 GCF_047304225.1 Pseudomonas sp. Pseusp3
ACCCTCGATGGCGACGGCCAGAACGATCCGGCGGACATTCCCGGCATGCTCGCGCTGGTGCGCGGCGAACCGGGCCAGGTCGATGTGCAACTGGTTGCCGGGCACCGGGTCAATCGCCGCGACACCGCGAGCAAACGCTACGCCTCGCGTTTCGCCAACAACCTGCGCCGGCGCCTGCTCAAGGACGCCACCCCGGACACCGGTTGCGGCCTGAAGCTGATCGAGCGCGCGGCGTTCCTGCGCCTGCCGTACTTCGACCACATGCATCGCTATATTCCGGCACTGATCCAGCGCCATAACGGGCGCATGATCGTGCACCCGGTCAACCACCGGCCGCGCACGGCCGGGGTGTCGAAATACGGCAACATCGACCGCGCGCTGGTCGGCATTCTCGATTTGTTCGGGGTCTGGTGGCTGATCAAGCGCACGCGGCTGAACACCATTGCCCAGGAGATCGAAGGATGA